>JAGBYG010000026.1 GCA_017628875.1 Clostridia bacterium | reverse complement strand
TAACCAATAGCAAACAGAAAGGCGGCGTAATATGCTAACCGATATTTGTGCGAGCATTCGCAACTACTTTTGTCAAGACCGCGACAAGCATTTTGGCAGATTTACAATAAGCGGTGGAAGCATTGCGCCGCTTGACTTTTTGAAGGAAGGTCAATACTTCCGAATCGTCGGCTCTGTGTTCAATGATGGAGTACATCAGTATCCTATGGTTGATCTCAAAGACGAAACCTTTGACGGGGCGGTGTGGGCAATGAGCGTTCCTCCTGCTTTTATTGCCCTCACCGATGATATAAGGGCTTGGAGCGATGAAGCAAAAAAAGCAGACTCGCCCTATGTGTCGGAGAGTTACCCAAATGGGTATTCCTACACAAAGGCGACTCGTGCCAACGGTGCGCCGATGACTTGGCAATCCGTTTTTGCTGATCGCCTCAACCGATGGAGGAAGATATGAGTTATTTTTTCGATGCGTTCGATGAATTCTATATCAAAAACCGTTCCGTCCGTCCCGATGGGGAAGGTGGAACAATAACCGAGTGGAGCGATGGCGCGATTATAAAGGCTTCATTCGACCTCGGAAGCTCTACGGAAGTAAGGCAAGCGGAAGCGCAAAACCTCAAAACCGTATTCACAGCGACATTCCCTATTGACACTCCCGTGAAGTATAATGACTACATCGAGAATGTCAAAACGGGCAAAGTTTACAGAATAACGAGCGAACCGAAGGAAAATGAAACGCCACCCACGGCAAAGTTTCAATCTTGCTTTGCTACGGCTGTTAGAGCGGAGCTTCCGCAATGACAAAAGCGGCGGCTATTTATAATTTTTGGTCAAGTTTCGGTCTAACCGCGTATGAAGAAAACGCAGTACCGACGGGAGATGATGCGCCTAAATTCCCTTATATAACTTACCAACTCGTCACAGATTCCTTTGATAATGAGGTGCTGATGACGGCTTCTTTGTGGTATCGGTCAACATCGTGGGCTCAAGCAAATGCAAAAGCGGAGGAAATCAGCGAAGCCATTAGTCTTGGTGGTAAAATCATCAAGTGCGATGGCGGTAGAATATGGATTAAGCGTGGTACTCCGTTTGCGCAGAGAATGGGCGACGAAACCGATTCACTAATCAAAAGAATTTATATTAATATCACAGCCGAGTTCTTCACGGCTGATTGATAGAAAGGATTCATTATGGGAAAGTTTTCTAAAATCCCCGAAAATACATTTGATGAGCTTCAAGTGGAAGCAGGTGTGCTTCTTAAGAACTTTGACCCCACCGCGCCCGAGCTTGTAGATGATGATATTATCTGCGCTACCACGGGCGGCATCACCCCTTCTTGCGTTCCTACTTATTCCGATTGGGGCGAAGACATTGATAATTGCCCTAATGGTATGAAGGAGCTTATGCGCGTTAGCGGTTGGGAATGTACCCTCGGTTTTACTGCGCTCAACACCACCCCCGAAAGCATTCGTCTTTCTCTCGGTGCGGCTGATATTGCAGAGGGCAAGATCACTCCCCGCCAAGAGCTCAATGATACCGATTTTTCGGATATTTGGTGGGTTGGTGACAGATCGGATGGCGGTCTTGTTGCAATTCGTCTTATCAACGCACTTTCCACGGGCGGTCTTTCTCTTACCACTACCAAGAATGGCAAGGGTAGACTTGCAGTAACTCTCCGCGGTCACTATTCCATCAAGGATCAAGAGACCGTGCCTATGGAATTTTACGTTTCCAAAGGTACAGAGGCGTAATTTAAAAACACAAATTTTAGGAGGATAAAAAATGAAATTCATCTTTGATTGTGAGGACGAGGTTCTTCTCCCCTTCACTTATGACTTTTCGGAGGACGTCGAAAAGTTTTTGAAACATACCAAAGTGCTTGACATCCGTCAAAACCGTGATGCTTCACTTTCGATTAAGGAACAAGGCAAGAAAAATCTCAAGGATATGTTCCGCAGAGTTAGCAAGGAATATTCGAAGGAAACAAGCGAACTTCTTGCAAAGCTGTGGGTGCTTGAGGAAGTAGAAGTCCCCGTTGGATTTGACAACGAAGGAATGCCTGTATACGGAAAGCAAATGGAAAAAGCTCCAAACGCTCTTACCACTTTCACCAAGATTATCACAAACAAAGATGTTCTTGATTTTTTTACCTCATTGATGGGGTTGGCGCAGTAATATATAAAAACTGCCTCGCCACCATTGATTTATCAAAAGTCAAAATATTTGGACGGGGATATGTTACGGATATGTGCATATCCCTTTTCAAAAAAGAAAGATGCACCTTTTATATCGCCGAGTGCTTACGTATGATTACTGAAAACACGGCAAAAAGCGTGGGCGGCTCTTATATCACGGCGCGACTTGAAGATATATTCTATCCTCAACCCGTCGAAGAAAAGAGCGCGGATGATATAATAGGCGGCATTCGTGGAAAAATTGACACATTGAGAGGTGGTTAATTATGAACTTATTCGAATTGTTCGTCAAAATTGGCGTTGACGATCAAGCGAGTAACAACCTTTCCAAAATAACCGACAAGCTCGGAAACGGCTTGAAAACTGCGGCAAAAATCGGCACAGCCGCTGTGTCAGCCGCCGCCGCAGGAATTGCCGCCCTCACAAAAGCGGCGGTTGATAACTATGCCGAATACGAGCAATTAGTCGGAGGCGTTGAGACTCTTTTTAAGGACAGCGCAGACACCGTAAAAGATTATGCCGATGAAGCGTATAAGTCAGCGGGTTTGTCAGCCAACGAATATATGTCCACCGTCACAAGCTTTGCGGCTTCTCTGCTTCAATCAACGGGCAGAGGCGCACAAACTAACCTTGAACAGTTAGAGGCTGACCTTGAGGCGGAAATAGAGGCTACCAAAGCGGCGCACAAACAACAGCAAACAGAGCTTTCAAACAGGCTTGACCTTGAGATTGCAGAGTATAAAGCGGCGGCTGATGCTAAAATAGCAACGATAGACAAAGCCAACAAAGCAGAGATCGCGGAAGCGAAAGCGCAAAAAAATGTGATGGTCGCGCAACTCAAGGCTCAAAAGAAAGAAGAACTTGAGGCGTTAAAAGCTTCCCAAAAGTTGCAAATTGCACAAATGGAGCTTGCTTTAGATGATCAACTTGCTTTGGCTGAAGCGGCGAATATGCGAAGCGTACAAACAGCAGAAAGCCAACAACGCGCAACAGAGCTTGCCAATATGGCTGTCATTGATATGGCGGATAATGCCAATAAGATGGGTAGCTCTATTGAATCGCTTCAACTGGCTTATGGTGGATTCGCAAAAGCCAATTTCACAATGCTCGATAACCTCAAATTGGGCTATGGTGGCACAGAGGCTGAAATGCAACGTCTTATCAACGATGCAAATGCGGTCAAAGAAGCCAACGGCGAGATGGCTGATCTGTCTATCGACAGTTTCGCAAGCATAGTCGAAGCAATTCACATCGTGCAGACCGAGATGGGTATCACGGGTACAACGGCTAAAGAAGCATCGGAAACCATTTCCGGCTCGGTTGCTTCTATGAAATCGGCGTGGCAAAATCTCATCACGGGAATTGCGGATGAAAACGCAAAATTCGATGTATTAATATCAAATTTTGTTGACAGCGTAGGAACAGCGGCGGAAAACATTATACCGAGAATCGAAAAAACGCTCGGCGGTATCGGTCAACTGATAGAAAAACTCGCTCCGATAATCATTGAAAAGCTTCCATCGGTTGTTGAAACCGTGATACCTTCGCTTTTATCAGCGGCGGTTCAAATGGTCGATAGCGTTGTAGGAATCACGCCGACTTTGGTAGGCGAAATTGTATTAGCTTTGATTGACAGCGCACCGCTTTTGATAGAATCGGGAATTGCGCTGATTGATTCATTAATACAAGCTTTTACCGACAGCAAAGATACCCTCGTTGATGGTGCTTTTCAAATAATCAATATGCTCATCGTTGCGATTGGCGATTTGCTTCCCGATCTCGTTGCTTTGGGTGGTGATTTGCTAATATCTATAATTGATGGAATCGTCGAAAATTTGCCGACTTTGGTGAAAACGGCGTTGACATTAATTGAAAAATTGGCAAGTGGCGTTACTCAATATTTGCCCGAATTATCCGAAACCCTTATTGGCTTGCTTGAATACATTGTTTCCGTCCTTACCGATGACAAAAATCTCGATGTTATTCTTGATTCTGCGCTTGCGATAATGCTTGCGTTGGCGGGATTTATTGTCGATGTTTTGCCCGAGCTTATCGATGCGGCAGTAAAAATTATTACCAAACTTGTAGAATATTTGCTCGAGCCCGACAATATGGAGAAACTTGGTCAAGGTGCGCTTGATATAGTTTTGGCTCTTGCGGAAGCATTGATAAAAAGCGCGGGTTCTATCTTGGGTGGTGTTGGAAAAATCATTTCAACAATTACCGATGCTATTGAGAATACAGATTGGAAAAAGACGGGCGAGAATATAGTTGATGCAATTTGGAGCGGCTTAAAAGAAATGTGGTCAAAAGTTACCGTTTGGTTTGATAATAATCTTAATAACATTGTCGGTGGCTTTGAAGATGCAGTTAATACGATTAAGAGATTGCTCGGAATAGCAACAGAAACTAAAGCCACTATTGATGCCGATGCGCTTTATGGCAAAACCGCTTCTGCAATAAGCACCCAAACTTGGAACAAAACAGAAGATTTGTTGAGAAGCGGAGGGATTGTCATTAATCAAAACATTTATTCTCAAGCTCAATCGGCGGCAGACCTTGCGCAAGAAACGCAATGGGAAGCGGAGAGGGCTTGGGTTTCACGATCTGTTAGATGAGGGGTGATAATTAATGTATAATGCAAGGATTATAACCGATGCGGGAAAAGAATTTCAATTCGGTTATGAATACGGAACTATATTCGATATATCACCCTTGAGCGGAAACGATATAACACTCGGAACATCGCAAGGTTTTCAGCAAATCGGTGTGACGGTTGAAAATCAAAGCATCGGCGGTATTTATCGAACCATTCGCGGAACGATTTTGAACAAACAAACGGCAAAAAAGATGCTTTCTTTTCTTCCCGCGTTTACCACGGGCAGGCTTTTTGTGAATAATTCGCGGTTCTGCGAAATTGTTATCAACAAAACTCCCGAGTTGTTGTTCTTGAAAAACGGTAAAATTACTTTTTCAATGCGTGTGTTTTGTGCTTCTCCTTATTGGAGCAACAGCGCAAGTAATTCATTTACAATAAGTAGCTTTAAAAAGGCGTTTTCTTTCCCCGTTATATACGATAGTCACCGATTTGCAATTCAAAGCGAAACAGCCTTCATTAATTGCTATAACAACGGAGATGTTGCTTCTCCGTTGATATGCGAATTTACATCTGACACCGATGTGACAAACTATGGCGTTATCAATGTGCGCACTCTTCAAGAACTTCGATTCGATGACACACTCCATTCGGGAGAAAAAACCAAGGTGTTTTATGAAAATGGCAGAATCAAGGCGACAAAAGAGGATGAAAACGGCAACGTGATGGGATTTCTCGGCTATTTGTCGGATTCAAGTAATTTGTTTAATATTCTGCCTGGCGACAACATCATCAAAGCGACAGCAGAAACAAATGAAAAATATTTGCGTGCGCTTGTTTCGTTCCGCCCTGCGTTTATGGGGGTAGTGTTGTGAGGTTAACATTTTATGACACTTCCCTCAATAAAAAAGCCGTTGTGTTTAATTGGCTTTCAATGCTGTGGCAACCACAATATAACAATGTTGGTTCGTTTGTATTGGAGTTTCAAGAATCTTCGGAACTTTTTGGACTTATCAAACAGCTTGATTATGTTGTTTTTGATGAAGATCCCGACACCGTGATGATGGTTTGGGGCGTTGAACTCAAAAACAAAAAGGTTGTTATATCGGGGCATAGCGCGGTTTATCTTCTTGAGCATAGAGTCAGCGACGATGTGGTAAGGAATGAGAATGCCGAACTTGCTATGCGCCGACAAGTCCAAAATATGACACCGTGGGAGTGCGTTGAGCTCGGAGAATTGCAAGGATTCACAGACAAATTCACGGCGCAGACTTCGGATGGAAGCGTGCTTGAGTATTGCTTGACAATTTCGCAGTTTGTTGATATGGGATTTCGGTTTAGAAAATCGGGCAAAAGTTTGCTTTTTGAAACTTACAAACCCGATCTAAACCGAAACGTGAGATATTCTGCAAAACTCGGCAATATGGGAGACGAGAGATATTCCGAGAGCGAAAAGGACTTCAAAAATGTTGCTATTGTTGCGGGCGCGGCGATCGACGGTGAGCGCGTAACGGTGGCGGCGGGCGATACTACCGCCACGGGCGCGGCAAGGCGCGAAATGTATGTTGATGCGCGAGATGTTCAACCCGAAGAGGGAGAAACGCGCGAAGAGTATGAGCAAAGACTTGTAAGGCGCGGTGAAAAGAAACTCGCAGAAAAAATTAAAATCGTAAACACAAGCTTTTCGATTCTCACAGAGGATGTCAAGCTCGGTGATAAGGTTTTGCTGAATCCCACATACACCGATGAAACTTTGGAAGCTCGCGTGACTATGATCACTTATAAAGTCCAAAACAATATGATGCAAAAAAATATTAGTATAGGTCAGCCTATACCGACAAACAGGAGGTAATTAGAATGCCTATTATCACATATCCGCTCAATGGCATTGAATATGATGCACACGATGCGGAAACATATTTGAGCACCCGAACAAGCGGAGTGTTTTCTTCGGACAATCATTTTGCGCTGACGATTTCGGGGAGCAGACAAATCACTATATCGAGCGGTCTTGCGTGGATAAACAACGGAAGTTTCACCGGAAAGAGCGTTGTTTCGACGGCTCCCGAAGTACTTGAAATTCCTGTTGCCGATGGCGCATTAAATAGGTTTGACCTTGTTGTTTTACGCTTTGATGCTTCCAAGAATGAGACCGTTTTAACTATTAAAAGTGGCGCACCCGCAACCGCGCCCATTGCTCCCGGGGTTTCAAAAGAATCGGAACTCTACGAGCTCGGTCTTTATCTTATCTCCGTACCCGCAGGAAGCACATCGGTTGTTGATTCGGACATTTCAAGCGTTATTCTTGACGAAACATACTGTGGAATTATGCGCGACGGCGTGACGGGAATTCCAACCGCTCAACTTCAAGCACAAGCGGAATCTCTTATCAATGACATTCGCGCACAGCTTGGCGAAGTCGTAAGTGCCACGACATCTATTGTCAACGATGGCGGAAATGCAGAAATCAATGTGGAAATTCAAAGTGCATCAAATGGCAACAAGATTTTGCATTTCGAATTCAAGAACGCTACATCAAACAAACAAGAGGTTATTGACGGCGTACTTGCCGCACTCCCCACTTGGTCGGGAGGTGACTATTAATGGCATATGATAAAGTTGTTGATTCGGTCAAGCTCGATGGTGCTATAAAATCAACCGCCAACACTATCCGAAGCAAAACGGGAAAAAGCGACAAGATCATTTGGGATGAATCAGTTGGATTTTCCGATGCGATTAAAACTCAAAACAAGTCAGTCACTCCGAAAGCTTCAAGTCAGACCGTCAAACCCGATGCGGGATATATCGGTCTCGGACAAGTCACGGTAAATGGTGATTCCGACCTCAAGGCGGCGAATATCGCAAAGGGTGTGAATATCTTCGGTGTAACGGGTACGCTGGAAAGCGGTTCAAGGGTCGCAACCGGTACTTTTACAACCAATGGGGGGTGGTTGTATAACACGCCTATAACAATTTCGGGTCTCGGTTTCAAGCCTACAAGGGTCATTTTCTATCACCTTATGGCGAATGGGCACGAAGATTGGATTCAGAATAAAGGAATCGAAGTAGGTGATTCCAGCGGTGCATATTTAGCACGATATTATTACGAAGAATATGACGAGGACGCCGAGGAATATTATGAGGACTGGTGCTTGGGTAGTCCTTCTACCGGAGTTTTCACCATCACCTTGAATTCGGACGGTTTCAAAGTCGGCGCAACCGGATACGGTGAATCCCAGGAGCTTAATTGGCACGGAAGCGGAACAAAATATCAGTACTTCGCAATAGGTTAAGGAGGATAAACGATGAAATATTATAAACAGCTTAACGAAAACGGCGAAATCGTTGCTCTCTTGACCTATGATTTTGAGCCGAACATCATCGACCCGCTCACGGTTGAAATCACCGCAGAGGAATACGAAACTATTTCCACCGAGTGGGGAGCAAACGAAAAGCACGAACCGAGTGCAGAGCAGATCGAGCGCAGAGAGCGACAGAAAGCAATAGCGCTCAAAGCCAAGGCTTACGATATCATAACGGGGGTGAGTGAATGAGGAGAGGAACTACACCAACATACGAATTCGAAATTGTCATAGACGGCAACCCGCTCGACCTCGCCCTCATTGATGAAATCGAGATTGTATTTTGTCAGCACGGTACAGCGATACTGAAAAAGACCAAAAATATGTGCAACTTTTCGGGCAACGTTGTTTCGTTCACGCTTACTCAAGAAGAAACCTTTAGGTTCAAGGAAAATGTAACTATTGAAGTGCAAGTAAGAGTATTGACCAAAATCGAAACGGTACCCTCAAGCAAGATTTTTAGGCTAGACTGCGAGCGATGTCTTTCGAAAGAGGTGTTGAGATGAAAATGGAAGTTATAATGAGAGAAAACGACCATACTGCTACGGCAAGTATGGGCGAAGTTACGCTCATTCCTTTTGCTGTCAAGGAGGTCGATCCCACCGTCCCCGATTGGGCGAAGCAACCTACAAAGCCTCAATATACAGCAAAAGAGGTTGGTGCTGTTGCGACAGTCAATGGCGTTGCCCCGGACAAAAACGGAAATGTTGAAATTGAAATTGGTGGCGGCTCTGTTGAAGGTGCTGTACTCTACACTCCGCAGACTCTCACCGAGGAGCAGAAAGCGCAGGCGAGGGCGAATATTGGTGCGGATTATGCAATTATAAGCATTCTTGAGTCTGACCCAGCAGAACCCAAGGAGGGACAGATGTGGATTCTGAAAACCGTAACGGAAGGATTGACCACTCCTGTCATCGAGTTGGGCAATGTGAGCGACAACAGCATTGAAATCAAGTTGAGCAATGCATCCCATGACAAAAAC
>JAGBYG010000227.1 GCA_017628875.1 Clostridia bacterium | reverse complement strand
TTCTACATGCCCGACTATGATTTCCTTGAGTGGGTAGCTAACGGCACAATTAAGGATATTTCTTCCTATTTTACCGCAGAAGAGCTTTCAACACTTTGGCCTCAGGCTATTGGAGAATATTACTTCGATCCTTCTACCAATAAGCTTGGAAAATCCGAAACAGCAGGCCTTTATGGTCTTCCCAAAGACCTTGGTCCCTTTACACTTGTTTACAACAAGACACTTCTCGATAAGCAGATAGCAAAATATGGACTTAACAGTGAAGAAATCTATGCTATGCTTAGTGCCACCGATCCTATGACATGGAATGAGTTCCGCACACTTCTTAAGCAAATCGACCCCGATGGCGGAGCAGATAACATTTATGGTATCTCTCACTATGAAATCGAGGCAGCTGTCTTCTCTAACAATGCAAGCTTCTTTAATGAAGATGCAAGCCAACAGCAAATTACAGACCCCAATTTCTATAATGCAATTCAATTTATAGCAGACCTTCACTTGGTTGATAATGTAATGCCCAGTGCTGCAGACCAGATATCTACCAACGGATATCAGCGTTTTAAGGGACAGGGTTGTGTATTCAGCTTTATGGGTCCTTGGGACTGTGCTGAATTCTGGAAAACAGTAAACTTCGAATACGATATTCTTCCCGTTCCTTACAACGGTGAAAATCCCGAAGCAGAGAGCACTGCTTGGGTAGGCTCCATGGGATATTGCGTAAGCGCTAAGGCAAGCAAAGCTAAGACAGAGGCAGCTGTTAAACTTGCTAAGTTCCTTTGCTATAACGAGGGTGCACAGCGCAAGTTCTATGAGCTCGGTCAGCAGGTTCCCAACATTATGGATATGGCAAATAATGAGTATCTTAGCGAAACAAACGAGCTTCTCATGGATAAGAATCCTCCCTCACGTTCCGTTTGGGTTGATACAATCAACGGAAGAAGTGAAACTGACGTTATTGGCGGTAAAGTAAGATCTCGTTATTACACATATTCTTCAGACTGGTTTGATAGCTTTACAGAATGGCTTTCAACTCAAAAGATGTGGGACGGCAATGTAACTGCAGAACAGGCTTGTAAGAGTTATGCAAGTACATTCCAAGCATTCCTCGATGAGATGAGAGCTAATTTAGGAGGATAATATCCAATGAAAAAGAGAATGAGCAAAGTGGCAAAAAAAGAAGCACGCGTAGCCTTTGCGTTTATTCTCCTGCCCATAATCGGTTTCTGTGTATTTACCATAGGAGCTATGATTTTTTCCTTTAAGTATAGTTTCGAGAACTACAATATTTTCACAGGTGAATCAAGCTTTGTAGGTTGGAAAAACTACAGTGACTTATTTACAAACGTGCTTTTTAGCACAAGCTTTAAAAATAGCATAAAAAATACTGTTATCCTTTTGATCAGTATTCCGTTGAGTATCGTTTTGGGACTTCTTGCAGCGGCATTCGTTAAATCGGGTAAAGTAAAGGGTGGAAAATTCTTTCAAGTTCTTTATTATATACCCGTAGTATCAAGTGCTGTGGCAATGAATATTGTTTGGCGTTACATATTCAACAATGAGTTTGGTATAATTAACCTTCTTCTCGGAGAAAAAATACCGTGGCTTAGTGACGACACGTTAATTAAGGTAGCAATAATTGCCAAGAACTCCCTTAACGGTATAGGCACTGCAATGATTCTCTATCTTGCTGCAATGCTCAATATTCCAAAAGATTATTATGAGGCAGCCGAGATCGACGGTGCAAGTAAGACTCGACAGTTTTTCCAAATTACGCTTCCGCTTATTACACCCATTACATTCTATCAATTGATTACCGGACTTATTGGAGGATTTCAGTCGTATGCTGATTCACAGGTGTTCGGTGCAGGAGTGCAGGGAGCACAAACGATAGTGTACTTTATTTGGCAACGAGGAATTAACCAGAGTAGATACGGACTTGCATCAGCGGCATCTATTTTGCTTGCAATAGCAATCATGATAATAACTATGGTTCAGTTCAAAGCATCAAATAAATGGGTTTATGAGGAGTGATGAGTATGAAAAAACAATATGCTAACGAGCAAAATCCTGTAAGAAAGGCTTGGAGTATAGCCTCTACAGTATTAATCTATGTTTTTTTGATAAGCATAGCGCTCATATTAATTTTTCCATACGTTTGGATGCTTTTGACATCATTTAAAGAT
This sequence comes from Clostridia bacterium, assembly GCA_017628875.1. Lineage (GTDB taxonomy): Bacteria > Bacillota > Clostridia > Oscillospirales > CAG-272 > RGIG4608. Next base: position 6,687 of record JAGBYG010000227.1, on the reverse strand, counting down.
GACTATGAGGCTATGAGTCTCACTCTGACCCTTTTTCCAAAAGAATGGATTTTCTCAAACTATGAGGAAATCTGGTCGATAGTTCCATTCCTTAGTGGTGTATGGAACACCATTAAGGTTGAGGTTTCTGTAATTGCAATAGGAACGTTTGTATCGGCGCTTGCGGCGTTTGCATTTTCAAAACTCCATTTGCCCGCAAGAAACTTTTGGTTGTTGTTTTTGATGAGTGGTATGATGGTACCGTATGCGGCTCTTATGATGCCACAATACCGTGCATTTTATGAATTAAAAATGACGGATACACTTCTTCCCCTTATTCTCCCGGGATTATTTGGAAATATATCGATGATGTTTTTCTTCATTCAATATATGAAAGGCATTCCAAATGCAATTATAGAGGCGGCAAAAATAGATGGGGCAGGGTACATGAAGATATTTACCACAATTATGTTACCCATGACCAAAACGGCTATTGCCGCACAAGTAATTTTTTGGTTTACAGGTATATGGAACGACTATTTCGCTCCTGCTATATATTTGAAAGATCAAACCAAAATGACACTTCAGCCGATGATGGCATTTATTAACTCGAATAATTCAGGTGGTACTAATTTACCTCTTATTATGGCAGGGGCGGTGCTCTCAAGCCTCCCTATGCTTATAATATATTCCACCTGTCAAAAATTCTTTGTTGAATCAATGGCCATTTCAGGTGTGAAGGGATAAACTTATTTGAATCTCGCAGCATATAATAAAAAATTTTAAAGGAGGTCTTCGAGATGAAAAAAACATGGATTCGCGCAGCCCTCACCATGCTGTTGATGCTTTCCCTTATGCTTACAAGCTGTGTAGGCGCAGGGTTCGGAAACAGCGATGAGTACGAGGACTACAATCCCAACAAAAAACCGGGAAACGATCAGTTTGATTTTCCCGGAAACTACGTCGCACCCGAGCTTAAGATTGACGGTGTTAATGACGATGCTCAATGGGCAAACGCAAAGACCGTTGCAACGTTCGGACACGGCGGAGCAGCAACGATAAAAATATATCGTGGTGAACAAGCTTTGTTCTTCTTTGCTGAGGTTGCAGATACAATTCTTGCAACAGAGGGCGAAACCAATGATGATGCAGTAACTCGCAGTGATAGCGTGGAAATTTATATCGATACTCTTGCAGACGGTGGTTTAAAGCCTCAAAATGATGACTATCAGATAAATCTCGGTATTCACGGTAAGACTCGTATAATGCAGGGCTCTGGCTCAGGTTGGGGCGGCTGGAACGGTCTTATTGACTATGAGGTGCAGCTTAACGGCGTTCTTAATGACGGCTATGAGGCTGTTGACACAGGTTATACCGTAGAGATAATGATTCCTTATTCTCAAATAGGTATCGAAAAAGATGACACTATAGCAGTTTCTTTCGGTCAGGTAGATAAGGTGGCTTCTGGTGCTTCTGCTACTATTGACTGGGACTGGTACGGTTGGACATATAATGGCAAAATTGTTGAGCCTCAAACTCCCGACAATTATTTGCTTCTTGATAAAGATGGCAACGTAATGTCTCGTGATGAGGAAAGCAAGCCCGATGCAGATATGGCGGGTTATGTAGTTGATTATGTAACAGGTAATCCTATTGCAGGTGCAACAGTTACAGTAACTTCTCCCGAAGGTTTAGGAATAGAGTCTGTAGTGACAGACGAGCAGGGATATTACGTATTTGAAAAGGTAAATCCCGAGATGACATATATTCTTTCTGTTGAAAAAGAAAATTATTTCTCTAATACAGTTGAATATTCAAGAACCGAACTTCGTGATTCTAACGGCGGACGAGTTCTTAAGAACGTGACTCTTCGCAATGAAAATGATGTTGAAAAGACAACCGTTGTAGGTACTGTTAAAAATATTGTTTACGGTGCTGTTGAAGGCGCGTTGGTGGTTGTTGAAGGAACAACACTTTCCGCAACAACTGATGCAAACGGTATCTTCACAATTGAAGGAGTTCCTGCTGAAGAATCAATCACTCTTGTAGTAAGTCATGATTTCTACGGATCAAGTAAAACAACTGTACCCGTTGAAATGCTTGTAGCTAACGGAGAATCCAACGTTGGTGACGTTAATATCAATCTTCCTTATGCACAAACTGGTGGATTTGGTAATAAATCCGACAAGTTTGCAAATAGCACAATGTACTTGTCTCGTACACTTACAGGTATTGAGATGATTCTTGAGGGTACAAGAAAGCTTGACGGTAAGATTGAAGTTTATCTTGACGTTAAGGAATGTGCAGACAATAGAGATAACGATGCTACTATGTGGCGCTTCGATCTTGACGGTAATGGCACTATAGCAGGTGTAGAAAATTATGCAGCTGAAGGAAATGGTTCTGCATACGGTCTTGAATACGAGCTTTATTACAATGATTCAACAGGATATAGTGCAAGATTCTTCATTCCTTATACATACTTAGGAATAGCTCCTCTTGACGTATTTGGCATATCTCTTGGACAGTGGTCAACATCCGCTACTGACTGGGACGGTTGGGGCTTTAACGGACAGTTTATAGCTCCTGAATTGCCTAAGCAATTTGTTCGTGTAAGCGCAACAAACGAGCTTTACCGTCAAGACGACAACACATCCATGGTGAACCTTTCCGGTAATGTCGGTATGCCCGGTGTTAAGGTAGAGGTTAACGGAATTTCCACAGTTACCGGTGCTGACGGTGCTTGGTATATGAAGGCAGTAAAGACAAGTGATGCTGTAAACATTGTTTATTCGCGCCAAGGATATGTTTCCTATACAACGACAATTCCTGCTGGATATTTTGATAGAAATGACAGCTATTCAGAAATTGTAACACTTGAAAAGCAGACAGTGACTCTTTCAGGTATCGTTACAAACGATAGAACCGGTGCGCCCGTTGTTGACGCAACAGTTAGCATTTCCGGTACAGATATATCCGTGCCTACAGATGAAAACGGAAAATATACTATCACAGGTCTTGGAACCGAAGTAGATGTTTTGTTAAAGGTTGAGGCTGAAGGCTATGCGATCAAGGAAGAAAGTATTTCTGCGGCAACTCTTGCTTCTCAAAGCTCTCATACATTGAATATAGCGCTTGTTGAAAGCAACAACATCAATTACATTACTCTTAGCGGTAAGATTACTAACGTAAACGGTCCCGTTGAAGGTGTAAGAGTAAGCGTTGTTGGTAACAGTGAATTGTCAGTTCTTACAAATGCAAATGGCGAATTTGCTATCGAAAACTATCCTGTAGTTGACTGCGTAATTCATATTGAAAAGGTCGGTTATATTTCACAGGATATAACTATGAAGGCCGATGATATTGCCAAAACAGCAAAAGAGCATAGCATAGGCGAGATAGATTTCTTGCTTGAATATGAAATGCTTCACGGTGTTATAGCAGACAAAGATGATAGATTTGCTGCTTTTGTAGGATATGTTACAAGATCTAATGTAGGCTTTGAATTTAAGTTTGTAGGTTCTCGTGCATTTACAGGACAGCTTGAGCTCTTTGTTGATACAAAGGCAAGCGCAGGCGTTGACGCTCGCGATACAAGTGATTACTTGTTCCTTCTCTTAGCAGATGGTGGCTTGTCTATTGTAAACTGGGGCGATGGCGTTAAGAACGAGTCAAGACCTGCTAATATGGTTTATACTGTAGAAAATGCAGATACTGCTCCAGTACTTACATTTACACTTCCTTATGACTTCTTTGGACAGAGAAGTGCAAACGAAGCAGTGGCTCCCACTGAGGTAATCGGTATTTCCGCAGGTCAGTGGATGGGCACTGACTGGGACGGTTGGGATAACTTTGCACTTCTTGGTGCAAATGGTGAACCATTTGTAAAGCCCGAAATGCCTATGGATTACATCAGAATAGGTGCTCACAACGAAATTTATTCTCATATTAACAATGATACACTCAATCTCAATGAGTATCAGATAAACTTCGGAACAGGATATAATGCAGAAAACAACATAGTTGGTGCACGTCCTGTAATGATTGCAGATAATTTCTATGCTAAGGTTGTTTCCCGTGATGCTAACGGTGTAACATTCAGCTTCCTGACTACAGGCGACTTTGCCAAGGAAGGCGACCAAAATGAAATGGTACTTGTTTACTTCGATAAGGGAGAGTCAACAGGTGGTTGGACAAATGATTATCTTATTAAGATAGCTTCCGACGGTACTGTTTACGGAAGAGCAGGTGCTTGGTGGAGTGCTACCGAAGCAGATAAGCTTGGAACAGTAACAATTACCCGTGAAAACGGTGTTACAAGATTTGATCTTACAGTTTCTTACGAAACAATTGGAGTAGCAGCAGATGAAGTGTTCGGTGTAGCTATGCGTGAATGCTCACATAATGCAGTAGATCATCATTTGTACGACCCGTGGTGGGACTGCTACTTTAATAGAGGCACTGATATAGGTTCTCCTGTAACCGGTATTGATGCTGCGAACTGTGCAGCTTATATCCGAGTTGCAGCTGACGGAACTCTCTATCTCGCCCCTAATAACCAATAAGGAGGGAAAGCATTATGAAAATTAAATCATTTATATCAGCTTTACTCGCATTAGTTATGATTTTATCTCTTGGGTCCTGCGGATTATTTCCGCAGGAAAATCAAGGGGACGTAGAAGATCCGGGCAATTATCTTGATCCCAATACTGTATTTTCTACTTATGATAACAAGTCATATAATGAATATCTTCTTGGAGAAGAAGTAAAAATTGCTAATCAATGGGAAGGATATGGAATAGGTGACCCGTTTATTATGAGATATAACGGTATGTACTATCTCTATTGCTCAACCCTTGATTCCGAAACCGGTGTTCGTGGTTACAAATCCGCAGACCTTGTAAATTGGGTTCCTATGACGGGTGAGGGTCTTCGCGAAGGATACGTTTCTCAGGATAATGTTACTAAGGCAGCATTTGCTCCCGAGGTGTACTATTTCAACGGTACATTCTATATGTATACATCTCCTTCAGGTGCAGGTCACTACATTCTCACATCCGATAGCCCCGAGGGTCCCTTTGTAAAGGCTACAAATAACTTCGGTATGTCCATCGATGGTTCAGTGCTTATTGATGATGACGAAACAATCTATTTCACATACGCGAGCCAAGGTGGCATACGTATTGCGAAGATGTTGGATATGCTCACTGTTGACGCAACAAGCACACCCCAGCTTAACAATACTTCAATTGGTGGTTGGACAGAAGGTCCCTACGTGCTTAAGCGCGACGGCATTTATTATATGACATACACAGGCAATCACGTTGCAAGTGACGGTTACCGTATAGCTTACGCAACTGCAAGTTCATTGGTAAATGCAAACGGTGCAATAGACCGTAATGCATTTACTCGTGCTAAAAACAATCCTATAGCTCTCAATACAGAGGGCGCTCTTAAAGGAATGGGACATTCTTCAACAGTACTTGGCCCTGATATGGATTCCTATTATCTTGCGTACCATATGCTCAACTCCTCAGGCGGACCTAACAGAAGCCTTGGTATTGATCGTCTTCTTTTCAACGGTACTCAGATGAGCGTTTCAACAAATCTTGAGGGTAGTATTGCTCCTACTCTCCCGATTTTCTATGCTAATGGTCTTGATACAGAAAGATTTGACGTTTCTGATGGACTTGTTCTTAGTAAATCAGCTCACAATTCCAACTTCACTGCGGAGTTTAATGTAACTGGAGCTGAAAAGAGCACTTACGTATTCGGATACGTTGATGAAGCAAATTACAATTTTGTAACTGTTGACCTCGTAGCAAAGACAATTACACTTGCTTCCGTAGTTGGCGGTGAAGAAAAGGCGGTTGCAACAGGTACTCTTGTAAACGATTTTAGAGCTGATAAGCTTCATACAGTTAGAGTTGCAGCGCGTGACGGCAAGGTTGACGTTGTTTTTGACAATATGACAAAGATCGATAATGCCGAACTCACTGTTGCTTCCGGTAAGATGGGATATAAGACACTTGCCGATACTGCAATAATCGGATATACAGCATTTAGCAATGTTGCTATGGGTATGAGTGATGAGGCTGAAGCTAAACAGGCTCTTGGTACAATAGGTGCATCCCTTTATCTTAAAGAGGCAACCTATTCTGCTATTACAAAGCTTTCTTCAGATGCAGTACAGACCCTTGAAGATTATCCTTATGCAGGTGTTAAAGCACTTAGACTTGCTAAAACAGATAAAGCTTCTTACCTTGTAAACTTTAAGGAAAGCGGAAGATATGCTCTTGAGCTTGTTTACCGTGCGGCTGACGGTGGAAAGAAAATGGGCATGAAGCTTGCCGATGGCAAAGTATTGACATTCGTTCTTCCTGTGGTTGATACAGACGAAGATTATGTAAAGGCAATCGTATGTGAGGCCGATATTGCAGCAGGTATTCAGGTGCTTCGCTTAGAGGCGATCGACGCCGAGGTACAGTTTATGAGCTTTAGCTTTGCCAAAGCAAGTAATATCACCCCCGAATTTAACGAAAGTCTTGGAGAATATGCTTCATTTGGTGCTGACTATAAGACTATTTGGAAAATTAAGGACGAAGGTCATTACGCAAAAGCCGGTACAAGACAGCTTGTATATTTTGGTGATGATACAATCACCGATTTTACACTCGAGGTTGACGTTAAGCTTGAAGGTAAAACAGG
>JAGBYG010000226.1 GCA_017628875.1 Clostridia bacterium | reverse complement strand
TACAATTTGTTAACATTTTGGTCTTGTCGGTAACGGGCGATTCGTGAATCGCCCCTACGATGTATAATATTGCATGGTTGTAGGGGCGATTCACGAATCGCCCGCCTCACAGATAAATCCCAATTCATCTATATAACTATATTCAAGATTTTTTCGAAAAAGTGTAATGATTTTTAAAAATATTATAAAATTATAATGTTGTTAAATAATATTTCCTCTTTACAATTCTCAAAAAAAGTGGTAAAATGTAACCAATAAATAAAATTGAGGTAAAAATGAACGTTACAAATAGAACAGTTGGCATTCTCACGCTTGGGTGCAAGGTCAATCAGTACGAGTCAGAGGCGATTGCCGAGCGACTTGCAACACTGGGCTTTGAAATCAAACCGAGCAACGAGGAATGCGACGCATACATTATAAACACCTGCACGGTAACCGCTGAAAGTGACCGAAAGGCGCGTCAGTTCATTCGCCGCGCGATAAACAAAAATCCAAACGCGTACATATTGGTTACGGGGTGCTTAGCGCAAACCAATCCCGAAAATATAGCCGAAATTGCGGGCGTTGACTACGTTTGTGGAAACACTGACAAGTTAATAATTGCAGATGCGCTTAATTGCCTTTTTGAAAAAGGAGAAAAGAACGCACACACGGAGATTTTCGTGCGTGATATTGACTCCTGCGGTTTTGAAAAAATGGAAATTAAGCATTTTGACCGCACGCGCGCCTACATAAAAATTGAGGACGGTTGCGAGAGCAAATGCACCTACTGTATAATCCCCTACGCGCGCGGAAAAATCCGTTCAAAAGCACCCGAGGAAGTAATTTGCGAGGTAACTCACTTCGTTAAAAACGGCTGCCGCGAGGTAGTGCTCACGGGTATTGAAACCGCGTCCTACGGAAAGGATTTAGAGGGCTATTCCTTTGCAGATTTGCTCTGCGACATCGACAAAATCGAGGGCGATTTTACAGTTCGACTCGGCTCGCTCGACCCCTCGTGCTTAACGGAAAAATTCGTTGAAAAGATTAAAAATCTAAAAAAGCTTGCGCCCCATTTCCATATTTCTATGCAGTCGGGTTCTTCAAAAACGCTTCGCAACATGAAGCGCAAATACAACGCTGACCAAGCGCTCACCAATATGGAGCGACTTCGTGCGGCAATGCCTGCGGTGAGATACACAACGGATATTATAGTCGGTTTCCCGGGTGAAACGGAAGAGGATTTTAACGAAACACTTGAATTTGCCAAGCGCGCAAACTTCCTTATGATCCACGTTTTCCCATTCTCCGCGCGTCAGGGCACGCCTGCGGCAAAAATGGGCGGACAAATACCGCAAGAAACCAAAAAACAACGCTCTGCAGAGCTTATTTCTCTTGAAAAAGGCATTCGATGTGCGGAATTTGACCGAATTTTAGCGCAAAATTCAACTCATACCGTGCTTTTTGAAAGCTATGAAAAAGGATTTGCATACGGTCACACGCCCGATTTTCTTGAGATTTGCGTAAAAAGTGATAAGCCACTTCACTCTGAAGTTTTAGAAGTTAAATTAATAAATCATAACGGCGAAACTTTTTTTGCCGAAATCGTTGACAAATAATATTTTTTATGTTAATATGATTTGTAATATAAAAAAAGCGATGAAAAGAAGAAGTAACGTTTTCCCTTTCTACAGAGAGTTGCCGGTCGGTGTGAGGCGCAGAAATATCACGTGAAATACATCTTGGAGCTTTGCCCCGAAATCAAACGAGAGTAGGCAGCAACGGTGCGCCCGTTACAGCGCTTAATGAGGAGCTTCCCCACGCGGAACGCTCGAAGCAAGGTGGTAACACGCTAATTCGTCCTTGGGTTTTTATAACCCAAGGGCTTTTTTCTTGAAATTAGTTTAAGTAAATGAGGAGAACTCCCTCAGTCAGCAGAGCTGACAGCTCCCTCTGTGGAAGGAGCCTACTTAAAGTTGCTCTTTCACACATATACATACTGAAAAACTAAAAGATATGAGGGTTCATTATGCCAATAACTTATAATGGAAGAAACATAATTTTAGCTAAAAATCTAAGAAAGAATGCGACAAAACAAGAAAAACACCTTTGGTATGACTTTTTAAAAAATTATGAAATCAAATTTCAACGACAAAAGGCTATTGGAGAATATATTGTTGATTTCTATTCTCCAAGTTTAAAAATTGCTATTGAAATTGATGGCAGGCAGCATTATTCAAAAGAAGGTCTTGAAAATGACAGAATTCGCACCGAAGAAATAAATAAGCAGGGTGTTCAAGTTATACGAATTACAAACACGCAAATAGATAAGGATTTTACTTGGATTTGCGAGTTTTTAGACAAAGAAATTCAAAAAATCAAAAACAATCATAAATAGTTTTTGCGAATTATATTTAATAAAATGAGGTTCATCTTACAGAGGCTCCTTCCGCAGAGGGAGCTGTCACCGCAAGGTGACTGAGGGAGTTCCCCATTCTTAACTCAAAGTTACTTTTAAACAGTTAAAAATTACATTTCAGATAGGAGAAACAAAAATGAAAATCTATGAAGAACTCGTTGCGCGCGGACTTATTGCGCAGGTTACAAACGAGGAAGAAATCAAAAATATGATCAACGAGGGCAAGGCGACCTTCTACATCGGCTTTGACCCCACAGCGGATTCGCTTCACGTTGGTCACTTTATGGCTCTTTGCCTTATGAAACGCTTGCAGATGGCAGGCAACAAGCCCGTTGTTCTCATCGGTGGCGGTACTGCAATGGTAGGCGACCCCTCAGGACGTACGGATATGCGTCAGATGATGACAACAGACACAATTCAGCACAACTGCGATTGCTTCAAAAAGCAGATGGAACGCTTCATCGACTTTGGCGAGGGCAAGGCAATTATGGTAAACAATGCCGATTGGTTGCTCGATCTTAACTACGTTGAGGTACTTCGCGACGTTGGTGCGTGCTTCTCAGTTAACAGAATGCTCTCTGCAGAATGCTACAAGCAAAGAATGGAAAAGGGACTTTCCTTCCTTGAATTCAACTATATGATTATGCAGTCATACGATTTCTACCACCTTTTCAAGACCTACGGCTGTAATATGCAGTTCGGCGGTGACGATCAGTGGTCAAATATGCTTGGCGGTACTGAGCTTATCAGACGTAAGCTTGGCAAGGACGCACACGCGATGACAATTACCCTTCTCCTTAACTCCGAAGGTAAGAAGATGGGTAAAACAGCTTCGGGTGCCGTATGGCTTGATCCTAACAAGACAACTCCCTTCGATTTCTACCAGTACTGGAGAAACGTTGGCGACGATGACGTTCTCAAGTGCATCAGAATGCTTACATTCCTTCCTCTTGAAGAAATCAATGCCATGGATACTTGGGAAGGCGCACAGCTCAATACAGCTAAAGAAATTCTTGCATACGAACTCACAAAGCTCGTTCACGGTGACGAAGAAGCAGAAAAGGCACAGGCAATGGCTCGCTCCCTTTTCACAGGTGGCGCAGATAATGCTCCCACAGTTGAGCTTTCTGAAAGCGACCTCGTTGAAGGTGCAATTGACATTCTCTCCGTACTCGTTAAGGCAGAACTTGTTCCCTCTCGTTCAGAAGCGCGCCGCGCAGTTGAACAGGGTGGAGTAACAGTAAATGACGAAAAGATTACAAATCTCCGTCATTCATTCACAGCAGATGACCTTAAAGACGGCATTCTCGTAAGACGTGGCAAAAAGAACTTTAAGAAGGTTATAATTAAATAATAATAAAAATTAAGGGAACTCGTGAGAGTTCCCTTTTTTGGATTATTGATTCATTTTGTTTTCAAACGTTTTTATACATTTATCGCAAATGGGCCATTCTCTTGTGCCTACATCATCTATTATTTTGCAAAGTTCCAATGGTTTATCCTTTGCATAACAAACCAAACACATTCCTCTTGAATGTTTGCCTGTTCTTTTAAACGAATTACACTTTTCACTCATAACATGTCTACGCATTTCAGGCTTGGAATCTTCAGGCTCTTCGTTAACCAATTTTTCTTCATTGGTATTCTTATCATTTGATGACTCTCTTTGTACCAAAATATCAACTTGGCAAATCAAGTATCCAAAGCCATACAAAACAAGTGATCCAAGCCATGAGAACAAGGATCCGATTCCAGCAACGACTAATCCTAAAATAGGATTTATCAGTAGAATTACTATTCCCAATATGCAAGAACATACAATACCAATGGTAGTTGTAATATTTGCTACGTTAATAATTTTTGATCCAATGTTGTCGAACATAATATGTTCCTCCTTTAAAAATATAAATAAAATAAAAAGTGCGCCGACATGAGCCAGCGCACAAAAACGCAAATCCCAAGTCGTCGCCAAACAAACTATATACAGGATGGGTATAACATACTACACTGCACGGAATTTGCATTTTAACAAATTCATTACATTGTAGTATGGTTAAAAAAGGGTACAAATATCCCTTGTAAAAAAAGAAAATACACCCATTAACTGTATATATTTAGTTTGTTTGGCAATTTCATTATATCACTTTAACGAAAAATGTCAAGAGGATTTTGAAAATTGTAATATCGTGGAAGATAAATTGGGATTTATGGGGGAGTTAAAAAAGTTGCATTGAGCAAATGGGGAAACTCCCTCAGTCACCTTACGGTGACAGCTCCCTCTGCGGAAGGAGCCTTCTCTAAGGCAATCTTTCGTATGTAGCCATATAGTTCAAAT
>JAGBYG010000225.1 GCA_017628875.1 Clostridia bacterium | reverse complement strand
ATGCAAATTAAGAACGTGAGAAAATATATGTTCGATGAAGAATTTGGTCTCTATTATCACGGACTTGATTGCTCAAAATCTATTTTCTGGGCGGACAAAGAAACCGGACTTTCTAAGAATTTCTGGCTTCGCGCTATTGGTTGGTACACAGTTGCGATGATTGATATTATCGAAATTTGCGATGATGAGGCAGTTAAAGCAGAAATTGCTGAAATTTTCTCTGAGCTTATGCACTCCATTATTCGCTATCGTGACAATGACAGCAAAATGTACTATCAAGTTGTGAATTTGGGGACACGCGAGGGCAATTATCTCGAAACAAGTGGCTCGTCAATGCTTGCTTATGCAATGCTTAAGGGTGCGCGTTTAGGTGTTCTTCCCTCTGAATTTGCAACCTATGGCAAGGAAACCTTTGACGGAATTTGCAACAAGTATTTGCAAATTAAGGATGACGGTGACCTCAATCTTGCAGGAATTTGTCTTGTTGCAGGTCTTGGCCCTGAAAATAATACAAGACGTGACGGAAGCTTTGAATATTACATTTCTGAGCCCGTTGTTGAGAATGATGCAAAGGGTGTTGCTCCCTTTATTCTCTGCTATACGGAAATCTTAAGAATTTAGGTAAAAATATGAAATTAATGGTTCGCGCGCACGACCTCGGTGTCAAGGGCGCAGAAAATATAAACAATCGCTTATGTGAACTCGGTCTTGACGGAGTTCAATTCGTGGCATACAAGTCAATTGAAGGTGTTGCGTGTGCTCCAAGTCAACTGACGCGCGAGCAAGCAGCAGAAATATCACAAAAAATTAAGTCTTCTGGCAAGGATATTGCGCTTATTGGTGCTTATTTCAATCCCGTTCATCCAAATATCGCCAAAATTGATAACGGAATTGCAGTTTTTCGTGACTATCTTTCTTTAGCAAAATCCATTGGATGCGATTACGTTGGCTCTGAAACGGGTTCTTATAACGGTGATCCGTGGATTTATCATCCGATGAATCACTCCGATGAAGCACTTGACAGAGTTGTTGAAACTTTCTCTTCCCTTGCTGATTTTGCCAAAGAAAACGGTGTGAATATTGCAATCGAGGGCGCATTCGGTCACGTTTGTCACACTCCTGAGCGACTTAAGCTCGCGTTTGACAGAATGGGTAGAGATAATATCAAATTTATATTTGATTTATATAATTATCTTGATATTTCAAACGTTGACACGGCCAACGAAATTTTGGCGCGCGGTATTTCTTTACTTGGTGACAGAATTCTTTTGTTCCATATCAAAGATTTCGTCATTGAGGACAACAAATTAAAGCAATGCGGTGTTGGTAAAGGAATTCTTGATTTTGATAAAATTCTTAATGCTATTTTTCACCACAATCCACACGCAATCTTGGTATTAGAAGGAACTGTGGGAGATGATCTTCCCTTTGCTGTTTCCTATTTAAAGGATAAAATAAACAAAATTGAAACTGACCTGCGGGTCGTTAAATAAGGAGTCTTATGGCATATTTATCTTTAAAAGACATCAACAAAATTTATCCCAATGGCTTTCACGCCGTTCACAACTTCAATCTTGAAATCGAACAGGGCGAATTTATAGTTTTCGTTGGTCCTTCCGGTTGCGGAAAGTCCACTACCCTTCGTATGATTGCAGGCCTTGAAAATATCAGTAAGGGAGAATTTTATATAGACGGCAAGTATGCCAACGAGATGCGCCCACGTGAGCGCGGTGTTGCGATGGTTTTCCAGAGCTATGCTCTCTATCCTCATCTCTCCGTTTATGATAATCTCGCGTTCGGTCTTTCCCTTCAGGGTATTGACGAAGACGTTATTGAAGAAAGAGTTTTGGCAACTGCTAAAATCCTTGGTCTTTCGGATTATCTTGACAGAAAGCCGAGAGCTCTTTCTGTTGGTCAGCGCCAAAGAGTTGCGGTTGGTCGAGCTATCATTCGTAAGGTTGGTATCTTCCTTATGGACGAGCCCCTTTCAAACCTTGACGCGAAGCAACGTGTAACAATGCGTTCTGAAATTACAGATATACATAGAAAGGTTGGTTCAACAACTATTTACGTTACTCACGACCAGACCGAAGCTATGACGATGGCTGATAGAATCGTTGTTATGAAGGACGGCTACATTCAGCAGGTTGGTAACCCTTACGAGCTTTATTTCAAACCTGTAAACCTCTTTGTTGCAGGATTTATCGGTGAGCCGCCTATGAACTTTGTTCGTGCAACCGTGAATGACGGTTGTGTTGAAATTGCAGGCGCAAAGCACGATCTTTCACTTGTAGTTGGTGATGCAATTAATGCTTATAACGGCAAGGATATTATGTTTGGCTTCCGTCCTGAAGCAATTTCTCTTGCAGAAGTTGAAAACTCCTTCAAGCTTAACGCAGACGTTGAACTTACCGAGCTTCTTGGTGACAATACCAACGTTTACGTTGATATGCTTGGCGATCAAGTTATTTTGAAGGTTGATCCACACGATACTCCTAAAATGGATACCAAAATTACTTACTATGTTCCCCACAAGAGCGTTTACCTTTTTGATGCGGAAACTGAGGAAGTTATTAATAAATATTAAATAAAAGAAATGGGACTTTCGAGTGAAAGTCCCATTTGTTTTGTTAATATCAGAAATTAAAATACTTAATCGCGTTATGGTAGCAGATACCCGAAACAATTTCAGTGAGTGTTTCCATATCTGCAGGATATTCGCCCTCGTCAACCCATTTACCAATGAGGTTACAAAGTATTCTTCTGAAATACTCGTGTCTTGGGTAGGATACGAAGGAACGGCTATCTGTAAGCATACCAACAAAGCGAGCGAGCATACCAAGGTTTGCAAGAGCTTGCATCTGTGCTTCCATTCCATCTCTCTGGTCATTGAACCACCAGCCCGATCCGAACTGAATCTTACCTGCTACGGGTGCCTTTTGGAAGTTACCGAGCATAGTGCCGAGAACGTAGTTATCCTTAGGATTGAGTGTGTAAAGAATAGTCTTTGGAAGAACGTCTCTGTATTCGAGAGAATCCATAAACTTAGAGAGGTTCTCTGCGATGCAAAGGTCATTGATGGAGTCAAATCCAACGTCTGCACCGAGCTTTTCGTACATTCTTCTGTTATTGTTACGAAGCGCGCCAATGTGGAGCTGCATTGCCCAACCAAGACGAGTATATTCCTCTGCGCAAACTGTAAGCATTGCTGTCTTGAATGCGTCGATTTCTTCGTTTGTAAGAACACCACCAGCCATTCTCTTATTGAATGCAGCTTCTGCATCACCCACACCAAAAGGAACGTACTCAAGTGCGTGGTCGGAAAGACGGCAGCCGTGATCGTGGAAATACTGAATTCTTGCTCTCATCCAAAGTACAAGCTCGGAATAAGTTTTAACACCTGTCTGCTCGATATAAGGCACAAAGGTTTCCTTGCCAATCTCAACCGCCTTATCAGGACGAAATGTGGGAAGAATTTTTGTTTCAAAATCCTTTAACTGTTCGTGATATTCAAGTGTGTCAAGAGGATCGTCAGTTGTGCAGATAATAGCAACGTTTGAACGTCTGATAAGATTCTTTGCGCTGTATTCGTCCTTTGCAAGACACTCATTTACTCTGTTCCAAATTCTCTCGCAGCTCTCCTCGTTAAGAGTTTCATCAATATCGAAATATCTCTTAAGCTCAAGGTGTGTCCAATGGTAAAGGGGGTTACCGATAAGGTAAGGAACTGTTCTTGCGAACGCCTTGAATTTTTCGTATTCATCAGCACCGCCCGTGATATATTCCTCATCAACACCGTTCGTTCTCATCTGACGCCATTTATAATGGTCACCACCAAGGAAGAGATCGAAAGCATTTCTGAATTTGTAATCCTCTGCAATCATCTTGGGAGAAAGATGGCAATGGTAGTCAACAATGGGAAGATCCTTAACTGCCTCATAGAGCTTTCTTGCAGTTTCGGTCTTAAGCATAAAATTATCATTAATAAAACTCATAATGTTACACCGTCCTTAAATATTGAAATTTCGCGATAGGAGTGCAATTCGTTCTTGGTTTGCTCTCCTTCTGCAACTTTAATTATATATTCAAACAATTCGTTTGTTAAGGGATTGCCCGTGAGTGTGGGAGATGCGTCAAAGTCGATCCAATTCTTCTTGCGCTCTGCAAGTGAGTGATTTGTTGCAATCTTAACCGTGGGTACGGGGCCACCTACGGGTGTTCCGCGTCCTGTTGTGAAAAGAATGATATGTACACCTGCTGCAGTAAGATTTGTGATTGCCACGATGTCATTTCCGGGGCCGTTGAGGAGTGAAAGACCATTCTTGCTTATAACGTCACCGTAATCAAGCACGTCAACTACTTTTGAAAGACCGCCCTTTTGAATACAACCGAGCGATTTTTCTTCGAGCGTACTAATTCCGCCCTTCTTATTTCCGGGAGATGGATTTTCGTAAATTACTTGATTATGTCTTGTGTAGTAATCCTTAAAATCGTTTATAAGACTAACGCATTTATTAAATATCTCCTCGTTCTCTGCTCTTGCCATCAAAAGATGCTCTGCACCGAACATTTCGGGTACTTCGGTAAGAACACAGCTGCCTCCGCTTGCAATAACCTTATCGGAAAGGCGACCAACGAGGGGATTAGCGGTAATTCCGCTATAGCCGTCAGATCCACCGCACTTAAGACCGATTTTGAGCTTACTTACGGGCACGGGCTGACGTTCAAACGTGTTGGCATATTCCTGAAGCTAACGCACCAAGCGAATTCCATCTGCCACATCATCGTCAAAATCTTGCGCGTTGAGGAATTTAACGCGTCTTTCGTTCGTTTCGCCAAGAACCTTTTTGAAAACGTCGATATTATTATTTTCACAACCAAGTCCAAGCACAAGCACACCACCGGCATTTGGGTGATTTACAAGTCCGCGAAGGATAAGCTGAGTTGTTGTTTGGTCATCACCAAGCTGTGAGCAACCGAAGGGATGCGGAAAATGAAGCGCGCCCGTTTCCTTTGCAATCTGCTCTGCAACCTTGTTTACGCAACCAACGGTAACAACAATCCAAACGTCATTTCTAATACCAACGTCACCGTTTTCTCTGACGTAGCCCATAAACGTGCGGCTCTTATCTTCTTCGTCAATATCGTAAAAGGTTGGTTCATAAGTATATTCAAGATTTCCCGCAAGGTTTGTCTTGATATTGTGATTATGAACGTGCTCGCCCTTTTTGATATCAACGATGGCGTGTCCTATCGGATTGCCGTATTTTATAATGTTTTCACCCGCCTTGATGTCACGAAGCGCGTATTTGTGTCCGTCATCAAGATTGATGTCAACATTGTCAAGTTTGTTAATTAACATTTTTCAATCTCCTCTGCAAGGAAGGACAAATCCTGTCCCCAAAAATCAACGTTTGCAAGAATTTCACGAGTATTGTGTGTCTTCATAAATTCGATAACCTCGGGAGCATCCTGAGGCATATCAGTCTTATAAAACTCAATGAGTTTCGCAAATGCAAAAATGAGAGTTTCGGGCATTTTTTCATATCTCTTGATGTATTCAAGAATTGAAGGAAGAACTCTTACCTTAAATTTGCTCACGGAGTTGAGTGAAATTGCAGAAAGATAGTGCTTGATATAGGGGTTGCCAAATCTTTCAACAACGCTGTTTGCATAAGCCAAAAGCTCGTCTTTGGGAAGGTCGAGTGTTGGGCAAATTTCATCAAATACGCATCTTCTGAGGTGAGCGCACATTCTTTCATCGTCGATGCAGCTCTTAACCGTGTCAAAGCCTTCAACCATTGCGTAATGAACCAGTGAGGTCTGCGCACCGTTGAGAATGCGAACCTTTCGGGTTCTATACATCTCAAGCTTGTCTTTGGTTACGATTACGTTAAGTCCTGCAGAGGCAAAAGGAAGCTCACTTTCAAGATCATAATCCGTTTCAATTACCCAAAGGTGGAAGAATTCACTTGTGTTGAGCATATTGTCTTCATAACCAAGACCAAGATCCTCTCCTCTTGGGAAGCCGGTATTAATTCTGTCAACAAGGGTGTTTGTGAATACGTTATCGTTTTCTACCCAATCGCAGAAATCCTCACCGTGATTCCAAAGCTCTGCATATTTAAGAATGCATTTTTTAAGATTATCACCGTTTCTGTCTATAAGCTCACAAGGAAGGAAGATAAATCCGGGGAGTCCAAGCTCAAATCTTCTCTTAAGAAGAAGTGTTACCTTTGCAGGAAAGGTTTTAGGAGGAGCATCTGTAATTTTATCCTCATCGGAGAAAACGATACCTGATTCGGTGGTATTTGAAACTACAAAACGGAAATCGGGGTTTTCTGCCAAGGCGAGATATGAAGCGAAATCCTCATATGGCTTTACGCAACGAGAGATAACGTCAACAACTGTTGCATCAACACCCTCAACGCCGCGAATAACGTGTGTATAAACGCAATTCTGCGCAGAAAGAAGGTCACACATTCCCATTTCAATGGGCTGAACAACAACTACATTGCCGTTAAAATCGGAGCTTTCGTTAACTTTTTGAAGCATCCAGTCCACAAATCCGCGAAGGAAACCACCCTCGCCAAACTGAATTACTCTTTCGGGTCTTATTGTTTTTTCAAAGTTCATAATAAAATCCTCCTGTAAATATAAATATCA
Source organism: Clostridia bacterium (assembly GCA_017628875.1). GTDB lineage: Bacteria > Bacillota > Clostridia > Oscillospirales > CAG-272 > RGIG4608. The sequence continues at coordinate 6,363 of JAGBYG010000225.1, read as the reverse complement.
AAAAATTCTTCTCTTTGTATATTGAGGACAAAACCCCATATATTATTTTATACTTATATTAGATAATATTCCTTAAAAAAATTGCATTTTTACTCAAACTATCTTGATTTTTTTGATATTATGTGATAGAATAATTATCAAGTTGAAAAGGAGGAATACTTATGACTTCTAATATTGTTCAAAATTTAGATGGCTTCTATTTCCATCACACAAAAAACAAGACCTGCTCAAACTCAACTCAGCATCATCATTCGGGCTTTGAAATATACTATATGCGCGAGGGAAAATGTCATTATTTTATTAACGATAGATCTTACGATATTGTTTCTGGGGACATTATTCTCATTCCCGAAGGCACATTACACGGCACGAGCTATGGCTCAAAGCCCTGCACAAGATTGCTTATAAATTTTGATTCGAGTCTTATTTCAAGTGAAATTTTAGAAGCAATCAAGAATATTGGATATCTTTACAGAAATCCAACAACTATTAACAACATCGACCTGATTTTTAATGAAATCGAGAATGAGTATTTATATGGTGACACCATTTCAAAAGCATCACTTCGCAGCTTTACCGAAGCATTACTCGTTTTTATAATACGTAATCAACAGCATAAGGTAACACACGAAAACAATACTATCGTTCAAGCGGCAATCAAGTATATTCAGGATAATTATACCTCCACTATTCGACTTGCGGAGGTTGCTAAAATGCTTTCTGTTAGCGAGGAGCATTTGTCAAGAACCTTTAAAAAGGAAATCACCTTTGGATTTAGTGAATATATTACTTTAATTCGACTTCAAAAGGCAGAGCATATGCTCAAAAACGAGCCCAGCCGAGCAATTACCGAGGTTGCATATGTTTGTGGATTTAACGATAGCAATTACTTCTCTTACAAATTCAAAAAAGCATATGGCGTAACACCCTCCGAGGTGCGCGACGGCGCCTTACATTCAATACATAATCAAGATTAATCAGGAGTTTTTATGAAAGATTTGATTTTTGCATTAAATGCAGTTTTGCCAATCATTTTGATGATTGTGATCGGCTACTTTTTAAAAAGAATAAACCTCCTAACGGAAGACACAGCTAAAAAGCTCAATACACTTGTTTTCAAAGTTTTTCTTCCGATAATGCTTTTTTTAAACGTTTATAAAATTCAAAATTTTAGTGAAATCGACTTTACGTTCGTTTTCTATGCTATAGGAATAACCGTGCTTCTCTTCCTTATCGGTATTCCCGTTATGCACGTTTTATTCAAGGATAACAGACAAAGAAGCGTTATGCTTCAAGGAATTTTCAGAGCAAACTACGCACTTGTGGGTATTCCGCTTGCAGAGTCGCTTTTCGGTGCTGAGGGTAGCATTATGGCTTCTCTGCTCTCTGCATTCATCGTGCCCGTTTTCAACATTTTGGCGGTTATTTGCCTTACCATTTACTCGGCGGGAGATAAAAAGCCGAGCTTTAGCGGAGTTATCAAGGGTATAGCAAAAAATCCGCTTATTCAAGGTATTTTCTGCGGTCTTGTGGCTCTTGGTTTGCGCGCGATATTTGTGAAATTTAATATTGATTTTCGTCTTTCGGAAGTAACTCCGATTTACAAAACTTTGCAAAATCTTTCAAGTGTAGCAACTCCCCTCTCCCTTTTGGTGCTTGGCGCAAGATTTGAGCTTTCGGCAATTCCCCATCTTAAAAAGCATATTATAATCGGAACTGTGAACAGAGTCGTTATCGTACCAATTGTTGGAATATCACTCGCCATTTTACTCAACCGTTTTAGTGGAGCGCAATTTGCGAGCTTCGTTGCGTGTTTCTGCACACCAATCGCAGTTTCAAGCGTTCCAATGTCGCAGGAAATGGGTGCGGATGCAGACCTTATGGGTCAGCTTGTAGTTTGGTCCACCGTGTTCTCTGCGTTCAGTATTTTCATAGCTTCATTCGTGCTAAAAGCACTTGGAATCTTTTAAAAATCTCAATCCACACAAATGATTTTCAAATTTTAAATCATTTGTGTGGATTTTTTATGAACATACATTGTCAATTTATCCAAAAAGGGATTGCCGTTTTTGTGAGAATGGGAGAAATTGCAATTTGTTAGCCTTATTTTATTAAAATATAACAATTTAAGTTGATTTTTTTGTTAAAATATGATAAAATATACACAATGGCATAATGTTTATAAAATTCACAATTATTGTGCTAAAGAATGGAGGATTTCTTATGAAAATTAAGTTCACAAAAAGGGTAATTTCATTGTTACTCGTTGCACTTATGGTGCTTCCCGTAATGATGCCCCTTATGGTCGTTTTTGCTGAAGACGAGCTTACAACGTACGTTTTGAATGCAAGTATGCTTCCCGACGTTACTGCCGGCTCTAAGAAAGACGGTGACACCGATACAGGTGGTACTGATAACTTCTTTACCATTCACTACGGTGCTAAAACCTATATTTCTTCCAATAGCAAGACGTTCTATGACGGCGTTAGTGCTACAAAAAGAATCGCTACGCAGCAAAAAACCGTTTTGGGCGAAACACCCAGCGCAGCTATATCCTTTAAGACAGAGGGTTCTGCAGAAGTTAAGGTTTGGTGGGTTTGCGGTGAAGCAGGTCGTAATATGATGCTCTTTGATAGCGAATCCAATCCTATCTATGCTTCTAATCTTGTAAGCTATGCTTCCGATGATAAGCAATTTACAACTCCTCTCACTGCACCTAACAAGAATGCTTTGTGCGTTTCTACCTTCATCACAACCGATCCAGGAAAGTATTATCTTGGATGCCTTGAGGGAGGCAACTATATCTATAGAGTTGACGTTATAACAAAGCCACTTGACAAGGGCCCAAGAGCTGATTGGTCAACGGTTGCTAACCCCGTTATAACATCAGTTACAACAAACGAGATAGGCAATCTCTCCGTTAACGTTTCAGGCTATGTTGATCACAACGGCGCTGACTACCTCACGGTAAATCTTATGAAGGATGGAAATATTATTTCCACATCCAAAACCACTTCCGTTAACACCGAGCACTCTGTTCTCTTCTCTCCCGTTACCTCGGGCGAATATACGGTTGAAGCGATTTTGACACGTAAAAATGAAGAGGATAAGAAATCAGAGGTTTTCACTTGCAATTATAAGATACCTCTCGTTGCTCCTTACATAACAAACGTAACTAATCTTGGCGGCGGCAATACTCTCGTTGTTTGGAACGCTGTAAGAGAAGCAGAAAGATATCTCATCTCCGTAAACGGTGGCGAGGCGATCAGCCAGACAGCGCGCGAGATTACTCTTGAAAATCTCACTATTGGTGAAAATACAATTCAGATCACCGCAGTTTCGGGTGACAGACAGATCGCTGCTGATCCCGTTACCTTCAACGTAACAGCAAATGCTGAAATTGGTTGGAATTACGTTGTTGACGGTCCTTCAACAAGTGAAACCCTCAATACTTATGAAGTTAATGAGGACGGCTCCGTTACAATCTCTGCAGGTGATTACTCCGATTTGGACAGCGTAAGCCCCGGCGGTAAGCTTCAGCCCACAGGTGTTGACGGTCTTGGATTCTATTACACCGCAGTTCCCACGAATAAGAACTTTACCTTCCGTGTTAACATTCACGTTAATTCCTGGGTTCTTACGAACGGTCAGGAGGGCTTCGGTATTATGGTTACCGACCACGTTCCCTCTTCCGATTTTTACTCAGGCGACTTCTGGACAAACCAGTATCAAGCAGTTTCCACAAAAATCGAATATCGATATGAAGTGGATGAAGAAGGAAACTATTCTATCAACACCAATGCTTCAGGTCTTGGAACAAAGTACACTATGAAGCTCGGTGTAGGTACGATTTCCAAAATAGGTATCGACCAATCCATTATTGACAGAACCGCTCTTGGTGAAACAGGTCTTATTGTTGGTCCTAACGGTCAGCTTAAGAGTGTTATTCAGTCACTTGAAAGATCTGCTGGCTTTGCTAATAAAGAGCCCGGTCAATATAACATCATCGGCAACTACGTTGGCAATGAGCCCGAGGGTACACTTGAGGATAGATTTGTTGTAACCGATCTTATTCTTGAAATCCAAAAGAACAACACGGGTTACTTTATCACCTATTATGACCAGAACGGAAACGTTGTTAGACAGATTAAGAACTATGAGCACGATGCTCTTGAAAAATTCGATAGCGAATACGTTTACGTTGGTATGTTTGCGGCTCGTTCTGCTAACGTTACCTTCTCTGACTACTCTCTCACACTTGTTGATGAAGCGGACGATAAGCCCGCAGAGGAAAGACCTACTGAATATATCAATCCTATTCTCACAGTAACTTCTACCAATGCAATCTCTTCAACAACTTATGAATTCGTTGCCGATACTAACCTTGACGGTTGGATTCAAATTAAGATTGGCAACAAGATTCTTGTTGACGAGCTTCCCATTAAGAAATACGAGCGTCTTACGAAGGTTTATGACCTTTCCGAATACGTTAAATTGGGCGAAAATAACCTTCAGGTTAAGTTTACTCCCGATAAGGATCAGGAGCTTGAACCCTATACCGAAATCAAGCCTGGCGCAAATGCTGTATATCACGAGGATATTCTTACATTCTTCAAGGGCTCTTACCATACAAAGACAATTTACGTATCCCCCACAGGTGTTTATAACGGTAACGGTACAAGAGAAAATCCCTATGATATTTATACCGCGGTTAACCGCGTAATCCCCGGTCAGACAATCGTTCTTATGGAGGGTACTTATACTCTTAAGACAGGTCTCAGAATTCAAAGAGGTATGAACGGTACCGAGGAAGCTCCCATTCGTATGATAGCTGACCCCGAAGCAACAACAAGACCCGTTCTTGACTTCGTTCACGAGGGTACGGGTATCACTCACGGTGGTAACTGGTGGCACTTCTATGGATTCGACGTAACTAACACACTTGACTCACACAAGGGCTTCCAGATTTCAGGTAACAACAATATCGTTGAAAACATTCACACATATCGCAACGGTAACACCGGTATTCAGATCAGCCGTTATCATACTGCCGATCTCTATAAGGAACAGTGGCCTGCTAATAACCTTGTTTTGAACTGCGTATCCTATGGAAATGCAGACAAGGGTTATGAGGATGCAGACGGCTTTGCTGCTAAGCTCACTATTGGCGAGGGCAACGTATTCGACGGTTGTATCGCTTATAACAATGCTGACGACGGTTGGGACCTCTATGCTAAGGTTGCAACGGGCTCTATCGGAAAGGTTGTTATTAAGAACTCCATCGCTTACGGAAACGGTTATCTCGAGGACGGCACGATTGCAGGTAACGGTAACGGATTTAAGCTTGGCGGCGAATCAATTACAGGTCACCACGAGCTTATTAACTGCATCGCGTTCAACAATAAGCAAAAGGGTATCGACTCCAACTCCTGCCCCGACATCTACGTTGAAAACTGCATCGCATTTAACAACGGCTCTTATAACGTGGCATTCTATACGAATACCGCTCCCGCAACCGATTTCACAGGTATTGGTATTATCTCCTTTAAGGACGGTAACGTATCCGTTACTCATCCCACGCTTGAGGATCCTAACGTTGGCGATAACTTGAAGGGTATCGGAAATCAGGATTATTCAAAGTATATTAACAGCACCTCTTATTATTGGAACACAGTAAGCTCCTCTAATGACGTTAACAAGCAGTTCACAGCTGATATGTTCGTTTCACTTGAATTCACAGGTTGGACAAGAAACGAGGACGGTTCCATCGACCTTCACGGATTCCTTGAGCTTAAGGATACTGCTCCTGCAGGCGTTGGTACAACGGGTGAATTTACTCCATTCAACGTACTTACTCTTGAGCCCGATATGGAACATAAGCTCGAAAAGTGGACGAGTGATGACTATCAGGTTCACTGGCACGAATGTGATTGTGGCTTCAGAGGAGAGGTTGCTCCCCATACGTTCGAAACAGTTATTGATAAGGTTCCCACACAGACAGAAGCTGGTCAGAAGCACGATGAATGCTCTGTTTGTGGATTTAAGATGCCAAGACAAGAAATTCCTGCTCTTGGTGGCGGTAACGCAGGTAATAACGGAAACACAAACGTAGGAACAAATACTCCTGCTCAGCAAGGTGGTATTCTTGGATTCTTCCAGATGATCTGGGCGGCAATCCTTAACTTCTTTAAATCAATCTTTGGTTTGAGATAATTTAAAATATTTCATCCCCCGAATTTTCGGGGGATGTTTTTTTGATAAATCGGGATTTATCTGGGAGTTAGTTAAAACAAAATCGCCTGCGCGGCGGGCGCGCGCTTTTGAAAAAGCGCGGCAAAACAATCGCGTGGGTTAGTGCTAACT
>JAGBYG010000224.1 GCA_017628875.1 Clostridia bacterium | reverse complement strand
GTTTATAAGTGCAAAATGTGCGATCGAGGTACCGTTTACGTTACCCTCAAGCACTCCGGGGACGGCTATCTGACAGCCCTGACCGTAGTGCGAGCCTGCTCCGCGTACAAGAGTGAACGAGCCGTCTGCAAGTCGGAAGCCCGAGGGAAGTCCTAAACGTTGGAAATTTCTTCGTACGATGTCAAGATAGAACGAGTCAATGGTGCAAATATTTGCGCTTTCAAGTAAAACGAGTTGCTTTGAAAGATGTTGATTGGTGGGATCTTTTGCAAGCTCACTTGAAATTGCATTTGATATTTTTCTTTTAAGATCCGCGGCGGAAAGACGAGTAAAGGTTACGATGAGCATTTTATCAATGCTTGAGAGCTTTACGTTTTCGTCATTCTTGTTTTCATTTTCATCACCGTAGGTTTTGCCCGTTAACTTCGATACGATTCTTTCGGTAAGAGTTGCGGTTTTACCAGAGCCCGCGGCGGCGGAAACGAGTATGGTTTTATCGCGTGCTTTAATTGCCTGAAGTTGTTTTTCTGTCCAGTTAGTACTCATATTTCCACCTCCTTATATTTTTGATTTGCAAACGGAAGCTCTGCAAACTGATTTCATTTTACAATAACGGCAAGGCGAATCATCTCCTTTTTTCAAGGGAACGGCGTTCGCTTTTCCGTTCTTCATACTTTCAGCTATGTTGATTATAGTTTCTGAAAGCAAATCGTATATTTCTTCAAATCCGTTTTGATCAACAATGCCTTTGCCGACCATAATTCCGTCGTCATTTGTCTTGACCTTTGAAATGAATTTTGGGTCAAGATTATGGTTCATTGCATAAAGAATTTCGGGGTCGCTTGAAAGAAGACCACTTCTTGAAAATTCGCTTTGAATGAGCTTTTCTATCTCATCACCCTCACAGAATTTATCTACTGAAACAATGGGCGCGTTTGATGAAAGATACTGAATGCCTGCAGGAATAAGCTCACCACCGTCATCGCAAGCAAATTCTGCTTTTGTTTTGTCGTCTTGTGCTTTGCAAATAGAGAATAAGTAGATGAGCAGCTGGGTGTTAAGACCCTCTTTAAGCTCATCAAAGGAGAATTCCTTACTGCCTGTTTTGTAGTCAACTATGCGAATGTAAACGTTGCCGTCTTTTTTGTATGTGTCAACTCGGTCAGCAATTCCGCGTAAGGTTACAACGCTTCCGTCCTTAAGTGTGAATTCGAGTGCATTTATACTATCCTCACCCATTCCGAATTTAAGCTCGAAATAGGAGGGAATAAAGTCGCTTTCCTTAAATTCGTTAATCAAGTTTTTGGCAATCATAAACGAGAGCTTGTTAAGACGAATAAAGAGGTGCTTTGTTCGATTTGAAAGTGCGTAATCCTCTCCAAGCAAATCAAACAGATATTTGCTGACGGTTTTTTTCAAAATCTCATCAATTTCTTCATTTGTGAGAGTGATTTTTAAAGTACCGTCAACGGTAATTTCCTTCATAAACGATTCAAGAATATAGTGGATAAAAGTGCCTATGTCATTGAGTTGGAACACGGCGCGCTTGCTTTCTCGCAGCCCTAAAACATAGGAGCAATAGTAATCAAATCCGCAAAGCACATACTTTTCAAGACGCGATTGCGTGAGTGAAATTCGTTTGCCGAAGAGCTTGTCCACTATTTCCGGTGACACCGAGCAATCTCTTTGTGAAAGAGGAACATTAAGTCTGTTTTCAAATTGTTCGTCATCAATTAATTCTTTTATTTTTTGATTTTTTGTTTGCGAATATATTTCTTTAACTCCATTGGTATTCCACACCTTGTCAAATGGAGAAATATATGCTTCTTTTATTTGAGGAGTTCCTCGGAAAAGATTTTTAACTCTTTCGAGCGCTAAAGATTGCCTTTGGGCTGTGCCATCGGACGAAAGCGCACTTGAGGTAAGAATAAGTTTTTTAGAAGCAGAGGCAAACGCGCGACAAACGAAGAAAAGCTCCTCGCTCGTTTTTGTATTTGTATCCGCTGAAAGACTAATATCTATGGCTTCAAGAATTTCCTTATCTGCGTCGGTGAATATTCCGTTATCCTTAACGGACGCGGGGAATTCACCCTCGTTAAGTCCCATAACTATGGCAGTTTTTATTTTGCCTGTACGGAGCATAGACGCAGAGCCGATAACTACTTCGTCTGCGGACGTGGGGATAGTGCCGATGTCACTTTCTGCAAACATAAGGGAAAGCGCAGCAGAAAATTCCTCAAAGGTAAATTCCTTATCGCCAAATACGTTTGAAAGGTCATAGAGGATATTTAAAGTAAGGGAATAGAGTTTCATATCCTCGTCAGCGGCCTTTTTATTGCCGACCTTAAGATGCTTTGCACAACCCGAGCGCACCTTTTCGGTTATGTTTGAGGACTTTAAAAATTCAATCGTTGCCTGACACATTTCTTTGACGTTTTTAGATGCGTCAAGTCTTGTAAAATATAACGAAAGAGGGGGAACTATGCTTTCCTTGACCTGATTTGCGGTTACAAGTATCTTTTCTCCTCGCTTGGTCATTTTTGCGGAATATCCGTCGGGGTTCATAGTCCAATTTTCGTGGAGGAATTTATTTCCGTTTATATTCCAGGTGTAAACGTAATCTTCAAAAATATCAACGTCAAACGGGTCAACGTCGGAATATCCCGATTTGAGATGTGCGATAACGTTTGCGCCTCTCCAATTGCTCTCCTTTATTTTCAACGCGCTGAAGATGAATTTAGCAAGCGGTTTTGTCATAAGGTCGGTCTTTTCGCTCAAAAAAAACGGAATTCCGTATTTTTCAAGAGCAACGTCAAGAATACCGCGATATTTTTCAACGTCGCGCAAAATTATGGCAATTTCGCTATATCGCGCACCGTTTTGGATTTCACGGCAAATTTCACTTGCTATTATTTCTGCCTCTGAATAGGGAGTTTCACAAAGGATGTTCTTGATTGCGTCAGCGTTTTCTCCATCGAAGGCAGATGCCTCGAAGTTCCAGATATTGTTTTGTAAATACTGCAATTCGGGAACAGATGTGCGATGATTTTCGGATAAATAAGTTTCATCATAATCCGATTTATCAAGTGGCTTTTTTAACTTGGTTAAGGTTTGACGCAAGGATTCAAGATGAATGGAATTGTCGTTAGGAGAGGGAATTGGAAGCGTGATATAAAGCTCGTCACAAAGCTCTCCCATCTTGTAAATAAGGTCAAATTCCTGCTTTGTAAAGCCCGCAAATGAGTCAAGATAGATATTGGAATTTGCAAAAAAGTTGTTGCTTTTTAAAATATCAAGAACCTTAGATATATCGTCTTGACTGTCAGAAAAATACTCTGAAAGCTGACTTGTATAGGCAGAGTAGATAAGCGAAATATCGCGAAGCTTTCCGAAAAGTGAGGAATTTTCATCAATCTTTTGGCAGGAGTTCTCCAATTTTAGTGGTGAAACGGAATATGCCTTAAGCTCCTGCGTGGCAGAGAGCATTTTTTGCGTGAGAGAAAAATCGTTTACGTCGGTAGCGGTGTATTCTTCAAACTGTGGAGAAAGCTCACGAATGGTATTCCACATAATAAGTGCCTTTTGTGGTTTTGTTGCGAAATTGTAAGAAAGACCACCATAGGTTCTAAAAATTCTGTTGCAAAGACGGGAAAAGTTAAGTACCTCGACGTCGAGTTGAGCAGAGGCGGGAAGAGAGGATACTATTTCGCGCTCAACAGCAACCGTTTCTTGCTCCGGAACAATAAAAAACGCTTTTTTGCCATTTTTAACGTCTGCTTCAAGGTATTTAAAAAGCGTGTACGTTTTGCCCGAGCCCGATGGGCCGTAAATAAAATGTACCATATTATATCTCCTTTTCTTCAAGAATTTTAAGATTTCGAATTATCGTTTTTTTGCCTCTCCAAGAATACGCGCGACGCATAAATTCATCGTTTGGCATATTTTCAACAAGCTCGCTTGTGAGTATGGGGGTTAAATTTTCGTTAAAAAATTCAATCTTTGTATATATGCTTTTATTGTTTTTTGCCTTTATTGTATATGGGCAGCACTCTTGACATTTGTCGCACCCCCAAGCATAGTTGTGTGCCTTTATGGCTTCCTTTTCCTCCTCGTTAAAATCTCCCTTTCTTTGAGTAAGGGAAGAAAGGCATTTATCAATTTTCATATTTACAGGACAAGCAGAAAGACATTTTCCGCAATTGATACATTCCTTGATTTCGCCGGCAGATGAGGGGAGAATGGCATCGGTAATTATTTCACCGATGAAGATATATGAAGAATATTTTTCGGTAATAAGCAAGTGGTTTTTACCAATTACTCCAAGACCACTCAAAGCGGCTGCGTGTATTTCGTCAATGGGGGAG
>JAGBYG010000223.1 GCA_017628875.1 Clostridia bacterium | reverse complement strand
GGTGTTATCGCTATGGCGGCTGAAAAAGAATACGTTGAAGTTGAAGACATTATCGCCATCGCACATGAGAGAGGCGAAGCACCCCTTATCGTTATTTCCGACGGAATCACCGACCCATACAATCTTGGCGCGCTTATCAGATGCGCAGAAGGTGTTGGCGCGCACGGACTTATTATTCCCAAACGCAGAGCAAGTGGACTTACTCCCCTTGTATCAAAGGCGAGTGCAGGCGCTATTGAGCATCTTGCAGTTGCAAAGGTTGCTAACATTGCGCAGACTATAGAAGAACTCAAGGAACAAAACATTTGGGTTTATAGCGCTGAGGCAGGCGGTCAGGCGTATTATGATACTGATTTCACAGGCGGTTGCGCAATCGTTTTCGGCAGTGAGGGCGAGGGTGTTTCTCAACTTGTTAAGCAGAGAAGCGATTTTATAGTGTCCATTCCAATGTATGGTCACGTTAATTCCTTTAACGTTTCCACGGCTGCTGCGGTTATTTTGGCAGAGGCATCCAAGCAACATAGACAGAAAAAATGAGATTTATATACAAATACACGAAGGGAGGTAATTTGAGTGGATAATATTAACAATGACGATATTCAGGATATACTTGAAAGGCTCAAAGAGCAGGCGCAAAGCACGTCTGGTAAAGAAGAAGTAACTCAAGCTACCGAAAGTACTGTTGATTCTGCAGATGCCTTAAAGGATTTACTTAAAAAGCAGTTTGCCTCTGAAGGGGAATCCGAGGTGAGTGCTGTTTCGGATGACTATTCCTTTGATGAGGTTGAAGATTTTATTTCGGAAGAAGAAACCGTTGAAGTTGAAGAAGAAATTGACGAAACAGAAGAATTCGAAGAGTTCGAAGAAACTGATGAAATCGTTGAATCCACAATGGAGGAAATTGACGATGTTGATTCTATTTTGAAGGAGGCAACTCCTGAATCTTATGAGGAGATTGACGAATCTGAAGAGCTTGATACCGAGCTTGATGAAATTTTGAAGGAAGCTACTCCCGAAATTTATGACGAGAGTGACGACGAGTCGGAAGAATTCGTTGAAAATGTTGACGAGATTTTAAAGGAAGCTGCTCCCGAAATTTACGAAGATTTAGTGGACGAGCCCACAGAATTGGTTGAGGAGAGCGAGGAACCCGAAGCTTTGGTTGAGGAGCTTGAAGAAATTTCTCAAGCAGTTGAAGCACCCACTGCAGTATTCGTTGCAGAGGAAGAGCCCGACTCAATTATGGAGGAGGTTTTATATCCCGAGGATGAGGTGATTTCCGAGGAACCCGTTGATTACGGTGAAGTGCTTGAGGGTCAGCAGGGTACTGTATTTAATGAATTCGTTGAGGATTTGTCGGGCGACCTTGAGGACGTTGTATTTGAGGCAGAAATTACCGACAGTCACGCTCCCGATAAGCAGTACACAATTTTTGAAGACTGGGAAAACCTTATGAAGAGCAAGAATTTTGAAGCGGTTGAAGAAGATATTCTTCCACCCGATGAAGATGAGCTTGCTAAAAGTGTTGATACATCTGAAAAGCAGAAGGCACAGACTGATTACTTTAATCCTGTGGTTTCAAATGACGATCTTGACGCGGTTGATATCGCTCTTATGGTTGCTCTTGGCGGTAAGAGTGAGCTTAACGAAACCGTTGGGTTTGAAAAAATACGTCAGGCAGTTGAAGAAACCGAAGATACGATTGCCGAAACACTTGAAGATAAAAAAATCAATGGTTGCTGTGGCGAGGAATATACTTCTCTTGCTCAAAATGGCAGAATTAGAAAAAAATATCATAATGATAAGTTAACTATCATAGTACAAACGATCTTGAGTGCAATATTTACTGGACTCATTATTGGATATGAGATTGCAGGTTGGGCAGGAAAAGAGTTTAGCGGAGCGTTTAATATAGTAGAGCACCCTAAATTCCACTTGCTTACCGGTTTGATCCTTCTCGTGCTTTGTATTGCGAGTTCGGCTAATAAGCTTACTCGTGTTTTCAAGGATGCGTTGAGCTTTTCTTCCGTTTCTTACATAACGGGACTTGTAGCATTTGTTTTGAGTGTTCTTCACGATGCGCTTATTTTTATCAAGTTTGAGTCTTATGCTACCGTAGGACAAACCTTGCATTCCGTTTCTGCAGTTTTGATACTTTTGAGCTTGGTTTACGATTTATTTGACGTTTTCCAGCAAGAAGGAGTTTTCAATATTATTGCAACAAGTGATAAAAAGCTTGTGCTTGAGCCATACGGAAAAATCAGAGTTGACGATGAGGTTGACACGGGAGAGATGATTGACCAGGATAGTTATTGTATATCCCGTGTTCCAAGCGTTAAAAAATATTTTGAAAGAACGCAAAGACCTTCTTCAAACAATTTGATTGGCAAGCTCATTCCTATTATAATAAGCTTTTCAATTTCGATTTGTGTTGCTCTGTTGCTTTTGCTTGTATTTGAGGATATTAAGTTTGCCCTTGTTATATTGAGCTTCTTTGTAACGCTTATGTTCCTTTTGATTTGTACCGCTGTTTTTGAAACTGAAACGGCATTCTTTATCGCTTATAAGCTTTTGAAAAAGAACAAGACGGGTATTATAGGAAAATCAAGTGTTGCAGAGCACGGAAAATGCAATATCGTATATTTTGACGATTTTAACGTATTTAGCAAAAAGAGCGTAAGAACAAAGGGTCTTAAACTCTATGACAATAATGAGATTTATCGCATACTTTATCACACTCAGGCGGTATTCTCAAAGGTTGGCGGTCCTCTTAAGGGAGTTTTTGAATTCGCTACCACCGAAATGGTACATTCAAAGAACGTTGAAATCAAAGAGATTAGCAAAGAGGGTATTTCTGCGATAGTTGACGGAAGAACGTCCGTGCTTATCGGTACGGGTGCGTTTATGAGAAGCAGATACATTCACCCAAGCTATACCACATCAGATATTAAGCTTGAGGAAAAGGGTGAGGAGAGCATTATGTTCATCGCTCTTAACGGAATTTTAGGCGCAAAGCTTTATGTTAAATATCAGTTCTCAAGCGAATTTGAACAGCTTGCAAAACAGTTGAACGCGCGCGGAATTAATATTGGTATTCGTTCTGCTGACCCAAATGTAAATAAGAAATGGGCTACAAATTATGGTAATGCGAAGAAAATGCCTATCAGTATCGTTCGTCCCACTCTCAAGGAGCTTAAGCCGAGCGATAAATCAATCGAAAGCGGCATTGTTTCCACAAAGAATGTTCGTGCACTTGTGCAGGCACTTATAATGTGTTCAAAGCTTGACAGCTTTGAGAGAGTTTTGAATAATATCAGAACAGTAGCACTTGTGATTATGGGAATTCTTTCCTTTGCATTGATACTTCTTTCCGAAGCTAACTTCGTAATGTCTATGATGGTTTTGACAATTGCGTGCGGAGTTTGTGCATCAATAATGGCACTTCTTTCTTACTTCTATATTAAACACTAATGGTGAAATAATGAATATTAAAAACAGTTCTATTTTGAAGTCCGTTGAAAAGCCCGGGCGATACAGCGCGGGCGAATTCGGACAGACAATTAAGGATAAAAAAGATATAAAGGTGAGATGGGCATTCTGCTTTCCCGATACCTATGAGATAGGAATGTCCAATCTTGGCGTTAGAATACTTTACGGCGCACTTAATCAGGAGGGCGACGTATGGTGTGAAAGAGCTTATGCTCCATGGACGGATATGCAGAAAAAAATGCGTCAGCATAATATTCCTCTTTGCGCTCACGAAAGCGGTGATCCGTTGAAAGAGTTTGATATTGTGGGTATTACACTTCAATATGAGATGTGCTATACCACAACTCTCAAAATGCTTGAGCTTGCGGGCATTCCGCTTTTTGCAAGGGATAGAGGAGATGATTTTCCCATCGTCATAGGCGGCGGACCTTGCGCATATAACGCCGAGCCTGTTGCCGACTTTTTCGATTGCTTCTCAATTGGAGAGGGCGAGGAAAATCTTGTTGAATTTACTCGTCTTTACATTGAAATGAAAGAGAACGGCACTTATACAAAGCGCGATTTTCTTCATCGTGCAGCTGCCGAAATCGGTGGTATCTACGTGCCCTCTCTTTATGACGTTACCTATAATGATGACGGCACTATTAAAGCATACACTCCCGTGTATGATGACGTGCCGAAGCGCGTGTTAAAGCGCATTATGACAGATATGGATAAGGCATATTTCCCCGATAAAGTAGTTATGCCATATATCGAAACGGTACACGATAGAATTATGCTTGAGGTGTATCGCGGATGCATTCGCGGTTGCCGTTTCTGTCAGGCGGGTATGGTTTATCGTCCTGTCAGAGAAAAAACACCCGGTGTACTTAACGAGCAAGCAAAATGCTTGTTTGAAGCAACCGGATATGATGAAATTTCACTTTCATCGCTTTCAATAAGCGACTATTCAAGACTTTCGGAGCTTACCGATAATCTTCTTGAATGGACCGATGAAAATATGATTAGTCTTTCGCTTCCATCACTTCGAGTTGACAGTTTCACAAAGGAATTGATGGATAAAATCTCAACTGTTCGCACGGGCTCGCTCACTTTTGCGCCCGAGGCGGGAAGTCAGCGACTTCGCGACGTTATCAATAAAAACGTGTGCGAATCAGACCTTTTGCGTGCGGTAAACGTTGGATTTGATGCAGGAAAAACCTCTTGTAAGCTCTACTTTATGATGGGATTGCCCACCGAAACCTATGAGGACCTTGACGGTATTGCCGAACTTGCAAAGGCGGTAATTGAGGCGTATTATGAAAATCCCAACAGACAAAAGGGAAGAGCACCAAGTGTTACTGTGAGTGTTTCTTGCTTTATTCCAAAGCCATTCACACCATTCCAATGGGAAGCGCAGGACTCTATGGAAACCTTTGTTGAAAAGCAGAAATATCTTGAAAGCAAGATTACCGATAGAAAGATACGTTACGTTCATCACGATGCGCGAGTTTCTCACGTTGAGGCGATTTTGGCGCGTGGCGACAGACGTTTAGCGCCTGCCTTGGCTCTCGCTTGTGAGAGAGGATTTTGCTTTGATGCTTGGGATGAATTCTTCCACTACGACGAGTGGATAAAAGTATTCGAGGACTGTGGAATTGACTATAATTTCTACTCCAATCGCGTTTGGGGTGAGGATGAGGTGCTTCCTTGGGATGTTATCGATTGCGGTGTGACAAAAGAATTTTTGAAGCGCGAAAGAAAGAACGCATATAGCGAAAAAACAACGCCATCTTGCCGTGAAAAATGCTCTGGTTGTGGCGTAAATAAGCTTGGAGGTGAGAGAACGTGGTGTCCGAAAAAGGAAAATTAAAGCCATACTCCAAGGACGATTATCCAATGCTTGAAGTACCTAAATTTATAAGATTTAAGTTCCGCAAGGTTGGAAATTTGCAGTTTATTTCGCACCTCGATTTGCAAAAGGCAATGGCTAAGGTGCTTGTTCGCGCTAAAGCTCCGCTTTGGTATTCAAAGGGATTTAATCCCCACGCAAAGCTCATTTTTGCGCTTCCGTTATCAGTTGGCGCGCAAAGTGAGTGCGAATATCTTGATGTTAGAGTTGAGAGGGCAATTCCGCCTCTTGAACTTATGGAGCATATAAACGCAGAGCTTACAGAGGAGCTTCGCTTTCTTGATGCTTATTATCCCGAAACGGCTCTTGAGGATATTTATTGGGCGGAATATGATTTTTCAATCAAAACTATGGGTGCTGACGAAAAATTGGCACGCGAGGTTGAAAAACTCTTGACCGCAGAGCAGGTGATTATTCTTAAAAAAGCAAAGGATAAGTATAAAAAGATATTTTTTAAGGAGATTGATATTGCACCCTATATCCGTGATGTGAGTGTGGATTTTGAAGATGGAGCAATTAAGATAAATGCAAAATTATCGGCATCCATCAATCAGACCCACCCCCATATCAATCCCGAAAATATCGTGACTATGCTCAAAGACAAGCTCGGTATTTTATCGGGTGACGTAACGCAAGAGCAGTATGATATTATGCGAACAAGAATTTATTTTGAGGACGGAGTTACCGACTTCAGATGAGGTTTTATGAAATTAATTGATAAAAGTGTTTTTATAGCCGATGGTGCGGAAGTAATCGGAAATGTTGAGATAGGAAAGAACAGCAGCATTTGGTTCAATGCAGTTATCAGGGCAGATTCGGATAAGGTTAGGATTGGAGAAAGCTCCAACGTTCAGGACAATGCGGTTATTCATACAAGCGAGGGCTTTGGTGTTCAAATAGGTGATAACGTTACTATCGGGCACGGTGCGATAGTGCACGGTTGCACGGTAAAAGATAACGTGATGATCGGAATGGGCGCAATCGTTTTGAACGGTGCGGTGATAGAGGAAAATTCTATTATCGGAGCAGGCACTTTGGTAACTCAAGGCAAGGTCATCCCCGCGGGAAGTCTTGCTTTTGGAAACCCTGTGAAAATCGTTAGACAGTTGACTGATGAGGAAATAAAATCTATTTCGGATAATGCCGATTCTTACGTTAACGAAGCAAAGGAATATAAACAATAACAAACGCACCTCAGCTGAGGTGCTTTTTTGTTTATTTAAGATTAATTTGCTCAATTTTTTCTTTTTTTCTCATTTCTTTTGCAAAAATGAAAAGAATTACAACCGACATAATGGCGCATGCTCCCATTGTGAGAGGTGCGTTGAGCCAAAGTCCCGTAAGTCCGAGAGAATTTAGTGCGAAAATAAATGTCATCGGGAATATAAACGCGCTACCAACGGAAATGAGAGTTGCAAAGAATGATTTTTCAACCGCGGTCATATAGCTTTGTGTTGCAAAGGCAAACCAGAAGAATAGCTTTGACACAGCGAATATTTTAAGCGCTCTTACGGCTTCATTCAAAAAGCCCACGTCGGTGCTTGTTGTGAAAAGGGAAATGAGGATATTGGGGAAAAACCACATAGCAGTAAATGCTACTATACTTACTATTGCACTTGCAGAAAAAATGCATTTGGCGAGATTTTTAACTCTGTCAAGACGTTTTGCGCCCCAGTTATAGCCAATCGCAGGTTGGGTTGAGTCACAAATTCCGTATATTACGGGATTCAACACCTCTCCAAGATACATTTGTATTCCAAAGATCGCAACTGCGGAGTCACCGCCCATTGAAATAAGAGCTTTATTCATAACCACGGACGTTACTCTGCCCGAAATATTACTCAAAAAGATGGGCAATCCGCATTTGATAATCTGCTTTGTTGTTTTAATTGAAAATTTAGGTTTTGTAAGATGTAATGTAAACTTTCCAAGCGCAAAGGGTAAAAATGCGATAAGTACGAATGCAAACATAGAGAGGCAGCTTGCAAGTGCCGCACCCCAAATATCAAGCTTTAATACGAATAAGAAAACAAATTCAAGCAAGGCGGTAGCTATGCTCACTGTAATACTGAGCCACATTCCGAATTTTGTCTTGCCCGATATTCTCAAATAATTATCAAGCGCAAAGCCACCCGTAATGAAAGGCGAGAAAATAGCATAGACGCGGATATACTGTACTGCAAGTCTTTGTGCCTCGTCACTTGCATCAAGGAATGCAAGAAGGTAGGGGGAGCCGACATACAGCAAAGTTCCCATCACTACACCGGCTCCCATTATCATAAGGAGCGCGCAGGTGAATATGTTATTCGCTTCTTTTTCCTCCTGCTTACCGAGCGCTATTGAGATAGGCACGGCAGAGCCAACTGCAATAAGGTCGGAGATTGCGAAATTTATAATTACGAAGGGAAAGGCGAGATTTATCGAGGCAAAGGCAGTGTCGCCGAGTATTTGACCGACGAAAATTCCGTCAAATAGACCGTATAGTGCGGACGCGAGCATACTTATAGCACCCGGAATAGCCGCTATAAAGAACAATCGCCAAACGCTTGTTTTTAAAAAGTATTCTTTATGTTCCATATTTTCCTCTGTTGTTTATCATCCTATATATTATAGACAATAACAGCAGAAAAGTCAATGGATTATTCAAAAACAGTTTCAACAAGTTTGGTGCATTGAGTGGGTGAATAGTGCCAAGTATCAAGATGTCGGGTTTGCTTTGCGTCGATATAATAGCGTAGTGGAGTTGGTTTTGCTTTGTAGGTGTTGCAATCTATTAAAATCAGCTTTATCTTCATTCTATCGGGCAAGATGCTTTTTATGTAAACTGAAACAGCATCTCCAACCTCAATTGAATTGAAAAGCGGATTTTCCTCCTTTAATTCGGCAAGTCCTGCAAGGTTTGGAGCAAGCTCGACAAAAACTCCGTAGCTTTCGATACTTCTTACAATTCCTGACACCGTTTGACCGACGCAAAATTCGTTTGCGTTTTCTTCCCATGTACCAAGGAGCTCCTTGAGTGTAACGTAAATTCTGCCCGTTTCCGTATCGTTTGATTTTACGATAACCTCAAGCCGCTGACCGCTAAAAAGTCTGTCGGACGGGTGACTGATGCGCGATACAGAAATGCAATCTATGGAGAGCAGGGAAGCAATTCCGCACCCCACGTCAACGAATGCTCCAAAGCGGTCAAGATGGGTTACCGTTGCGGGAATTATATCCCCTGCGCGAAGCGAGGATAAATAGAAGCTCCTGCACTCAATTTGCGCGCGTTTTCTTGACAAAATGACTCTGTAGGTGTCATCAATCGGCTCTATGGAAATCACCTTGAAGCACACGGGCTTTCC
>JAGBYG010000222.1 GCA_017628875.1 Clostridia bacterium | reverse complement strand
CGAGCAGAAGAGGATGGATTTTGTACTCGATGCAATTCGAGAACATCAACAAAGCGTGGAGTATAAAATCGCGGCTGATGCCGAATTGTACGATGCACATCGAAATCCCACAATTATGCGGTATCAAAAATTCGTTTACAACCAAATGGGGCAGAAAGTACCCGATAGTTGGGCGGCGAACAACAAAATCGCGACGAA
Organism: Clostridia bacterium; assembly: GCA_017628875.1. Taxonomy (GTDB): domain Bacteria; phylum Bacillota; class Clostridia; order Oscillospirales; family CAG-272; genus RGIG4608. The sequence continues at coordinate 2,268 of JAGBYG010000222.1, read as the reverse complement.
TTGGTATAATTACTTTACCACGCAAGCGGTGCAATATCTGCTCGGCAACGGCGTGACTTTTGAAAAAGAAGATACCAAGAAAAAGCTCGGCAAGAAGTTTGACAGAGCGGTTCAAGATGCGGCGGGCAAGGCAAAAAACGGCGGCGTTTCGTTCGGCTTTTGGAATCTCGATCACGTTGAGGTTTTTGCGCTGACCGAATTTGTCCCGCTTCGGGATGAAGAAGACGGAAGCCACAAGGCAGGTATAAGACATTGGCAGATCGAAGACGATAAGCCTCTTCGTGCTACCCTATATGAGCTTGACGGATACACCGATTACATCAAGCGCAAGGGCGAGGATATGCAGATTCTGCACCCGAAGAGAAGCTACAAGTACAAAGTAGCGGTTTCCGAAGCTGACGGCGAGACGATTCTTGACGGCGAGAATTACGGTTCTTTCCCGATTGTGCCTTTTTGGAACATCAACAGACAATCCGAGCTTGTAGGAAATCAAGGCACGCTTGATGCCTATGACCTTATGATTAGCGGTCTTGTCAACAACGTCAGCGACGGAGAGTTCATTTATTGGATTCTCAAAAATTGCGGTGGAATGACCGAGCTTGATGATGCTAAATTTATCGAGCAGATGAAGCTCACCCACGTTGCACACGCTGATGGCGATGATGGCGCAGAAGTTGATGCTCACACGGTTAATGTGCCGTTTGAGGCAACCGCGGAGGCTCTTGACAGACTTGAGAAGCAACTTTACAAGGACTTTATGGCTCTCAAGGTTGACGATATTTCAGCGGGCGCGACTAACGATCAAATTCAAGCGGCGTATGAGCCTATCAATCAAAAAACCGATGCGTTTGAGTATTGCGTGACCGATTTCATCGAGCACATTCTTGAGCTTGCAGGAATTGATGATACACCGACATACACACGCTCGCAGTTGTCTAACCGCACAGAAGTTGCTGAAATGCTCTTCCAAGCGGCTGAACATCTTGATGACGAATATATCGTCACGAAGCTCTTAACCCTTTTGGGCGATGCTGATAAGGTTGATGAAGTGCTCAAGCGCAAGGATGCAGAAGCGGCTGACCGATACAAGCAAAATGAAGAAAATCAAAACAATGAAAGCGAGGGCGAATGATGGCTATTGAACCTATTACAAGAAAAGAAAAATTTTTAGCTAAAGCAGGCGGGCAATCAGTTGAAGAGTTAAAACCGATTACAAGAGAAGAAATGTTTCTTTCTAAAATTGTTGGTGGTGGTTCGGGTGGCGGCGTACAGCCCGACTGGAATCAGAACGACCCTACAGCGGCGGATTACGTGAAGAATAGGACGCATTGGGTGGAAGGAAGCGAAGAACGTTCTTTTGAGGTTGCCGCAATGAGCCCAACCGCTCTTGCGGAAATATCGGCTTTTTCCGTAGGTGATACTGTAACTGTAAAAGTGGATGGGACGGAATATTCTCTTGTTGCATTCGATGATGATGGATATATTACAATCGGTGATACGTATGTTGATTTAGAAAATGGCTCTGGACAGTATGGTTGGCAGATTTATATTGATGAATCCAAGGTTCATTTTTACGGATTCGCAGACCATACAGTTTCTTTTGAATGCGAAAAAGTCCACAAGTGCGATGCGAAGTTCTTGCCCGAAGCAACTGAAACAACAAAGGGTGCTGTGACGTTTGGCTTTGGTGAAACAAATGCGGCACGCACTGTGAGGTTTCGTTTCGATGCCACCAAGGATGACATTGAACACTTCAAAACCCTTAACTCAAATAGTGGCGTTGTTTTACAAATAGTTGAGGCTTTGGCTAGTTATGCTGGCGGTGCGATGGACTGGGAAAGTGGTATGCGATTTAAGATTTTGCAACCCGAGCCTTCACTCGTTATAGCAAAAGTTGATGAGAATGGCAATTTCACAATGGACCGAGCGTATGACACACTAAATGTCGTTCGAAGTCCAAGTGGAAAATACTTCGAGATAACTGTTGATGATAACGGAAGTCTCAGCACAAGGGAACGTTAGTTCTCAACATAACAAAATTATAAATCAAAGGGCGAGGTAATACTCGCCCAATAAAAGAAACACAAAGGAGAACCCCAATGGCTAACACAGTACAGATGCTCTCCACAAAGTCGGAAGCACTCAAAAACTCGGTGCAGACCATTCTCGGTCAGCTCAAGCAGACCAACGATGAAATTACTGCACAGATTCAGATTAACGCTAACAACGCAGAACAGCACACCAAGGACATTGAACAGCTTCACAAGG
>JAGBYG010000221.1 GCA_017628875.1 Clostridia bacterium | reverse complement strand
GGTTTTTATTGCACTCGTGCAATAAAAACGATTGTGACGAGCATTCGTAATGTGAGTCACGCGAGTTGCGCGGAGTCTGTGGACTCTGCTCAAACTATACAGCGATTGGGCGTAGCGCGATAAAAAGCTTTTTGGTTACTTTTTCTCGAAAAAGTGACAATTCTTTACTTTGTAACTCCCCGATAAATCAAAAATTACAAAAATTTCTCAAAACCCCTTTAAATTTCTTAAAATATATGATATACTAATATAATTAAGAGATATAAAACAAAGGAATTCTAAAAAATGGCAGAAAAAAAGAAGAAAAAAGGCGAATTATTATCAAGATTTTTGCCCTATTACAAAAAATACAAATGGATTTTGGTGCTTGACCTTCTCTGCGCGTCGCTTACGACGGTTGTTGAGATAGTTTTGCCCTTGATTGCAAGAGAGATTACAGGCAGAGCTGAAACGGACGTGGCATCATTGACACCCAAATTTATTCTTACCTGCGGTCTTATATATCTCGTGCTTCGTCTTATCGACACGGCGGCGTACTATTATATGGCATCCACAGGTCACATTATGGGCACGAAGATTGAAACGGATATGCGTCGCGATTTCTTCACGCATCTTCAAAAGCTCTCGTTCTCATACTATGACAACACAAAAATCGGTACTTTGATGTCCCGAATTACTAGCGACCTTTTCGACGTTACGGAATTTGCGCACCACTGTCCCGAGGAATTTTTCATCGCGGGCATCAAAATTATAGCTTCGTTTGCAATTCTTTGCACGATAAACGTGCCCTTAACACTTCTCATCTTTGCGATAGTTCCCGTAATGATTATCTGTATGACTCGCTTCAGAAAAAAGATGAAGGAGGGCTTTAAAGAGAGCCGCCGCATCGTTGGTGAGCTCAACTCTCAGGTTGAGGACAGCTTGCTCGGTATCCATGAGGTTAAATCCTTTGCAAACGAAGATACCGAAATCAAGAAATTTGAAAAGAGCAACTCAAGTTTCCTTTCTGTTAAAAAGAAGGTTTACAAATATATGGGCGCTTTCCAAAGCTCAACGCGATTCTTTGACGGTGCCCTCTACATCATAGTTGTAGTGGCAGGCGCGTTCTTCCTTGCGGACAGCAAGATTTCAAGCGCTGACTTCATCGCGTTTATGCTCTTTGCAAGTATGCTTCTTACCTCAATTCGTCGCTTGGTTGAATTTACCGAACAGTTCCAACGCGGTATGACGGGTATTGAAAGATTTTGCGAGATTATGGACATCGACCCCGATATTGAGGATAGCGAGGGCGCAGAAAATATTGAAAACGTTAAGGGTGACATTACCTTTGAAGATCTCACCTTCCGTTACAGCGGAACTGACAAAAACGTTCTTTGCAAGCTCAATCTTCACGTTAAGGCAGGAGAGAGCGTTGCACTCGTAGGACCAAGCGGCGGCGGTAAGACAACACTTTGCGCGCTCATTCCCCGTTTTTACGAGGCAAATGACGGCAGAATTTTGATTGACGGCAAGGAAATTAAAAATATCACACAAAAATCACTCCGCGAACATATCGGTATCGTTCAGCAGGACGTTTATCTTTTCTCGGGTAGCGTTCGTGAAAATATCGCATACGGCAAGCCCGATTGCACTGAAGCCGAAATAATCGAAGCGGCAAAGCTCGCGGGCGCACACGATTTCATTCTCACCCTCCCCGACGGATATGATACGTACGTTGGCGAGCGCGGAGTTAAGCTATCGGGCGGTCAAAAGCAGAGAATTTCTATCGCTCGTGTCTTCCTTAAAAATCCCCAAATTCTTATTCTCGACGAAGCGACAAGTGCGCTTGACAACGAGAGCGAATATCTCATTCAGCAATCCCTTGAAAAGCTCGCCAAGGGCAGAACAACGTTCACAGTTGCTCACCGCTTGACAACCATCAAGAACGCGGATAGAATTCTCGTTCTCACCGAAAAAGGAATTGGGGAAAGCGGAACTCATAAAGAGCTTATCGAAAAAGGTGGTCTTTATGCCGACCTTTATAAAATGTATTCATTCACCGAATAGGAGTTAAAATGGAAAAAGCAAAGCTTGATAAAATAAAATACTATGCTCACGAGCAGAAGGTTCGCGAGCTTACAGAAGAAGAAAAAGCAGAACAGCACGCGCTCAGAATGGAGTACGTTGCCGAAATTCGCGCGTCCTTCGGCGCACAGCTTGAAAGCACTGTTGTTCAGTATCCCGACGGAACGAAAAAGAAATTTACCGAGGTTGCAAAGAAAAATAAATAATATGTCATTGTTGAAAGAAATTATTACAAATTCACCCGAGGAAACCGAAGCTGTCGGCTTTGAGCTTGCAAAAATGCTCGAAAATGACCTCTCACTTCCCTCCTTCGTGGCTCTCTACGGTGATTTGGGTGTTGGAAAAACTGCCTTCGTGCGCGGATTTACAAAGGTCTTTTCTCCAAACGCGCTCGTGCGCTCCCCCACCTTTGCGCTCGTTAATGAGTACCCCACCAAGTGTGGCAGACGCGTGTTCCACTTCGATATGTACCGCATCACCGACGAGGATGACCTCTATTCCATCGGCTATTACGATTACCTCGACGATGGCTCTGTCTGCCTTGTCGAGTGGAGCGAAAATATCCCATATGCCATCCCCGATGAGCATATCAGAGTCGAAATTACTAAAACTAATCTTGATAAAACTGATGAAAGAAATATTAAAATAACATTCTAATAAATTGGGATTTATCACGGAGTTAGTTAAGTTAAGACCGCTCAAGCCGCTTGGGCTCCCACTTTTGAAAAAGTGGGTCAAAACAATCGCGTGGGTTAGTGCTGATTTGACGTAAATTTTCGCAATTCGCGAGCGAATTTGCGGTACAAATAACAAAATATCCTT
>JAGBYG010000220.1 GCA_017628875.1 Clostridia bacterium | reverse complement strand
TACCGGTGCGGCTCCTATCGTTGCTAAGATTGCTCAGGAAATGGGTATTCTTACTGTTGGTATCGTTACAAAGCCTTTCTCCTTCGAAGGTAAGAAGAGAATGGAACAGGCTGAAGCCGGTATCGAAAAGCTCAAGGAATATGTTGACTCTCTTATCAATATCCCTAATGAAAAGCTTAAGGAAGTTGGCGAAAAGATCACTCTTATGAATGCATTCCAGGTAGCTGATGACGTTCTCCGTCACGGTGTACAGAGCATTACTGACCTTATCAATATTCCCGGATACATCAATCTCGACTTTGCTGACGTAACATCCGTTATGAAGGATGCAGGTTATGCTCACATGGGTATCGGTGAAGCTTACGGTAAGGACAAGGCTACAGAAGCTGCAAAGAGCGCTATCTCCAGTCCTCTTCTTGAAACAACAATCAAGGGTGCTACAGGCGTAATCATCAGCATCACTGCATCTCCCGACATCGGACTTCAGGACGTTGATGTTGCTGCTGCTATGATCTCTGCAGAGGCAAGTGTTGATGCAAACGTTATTTGGGGTGTTGCATTTGATCCCGATCTTGAGGATGAAATGAAGATTACTATCGTTGCTACCGGTTTTGAAAAGAAATTGGCAGACAGCCCCAAAGCAACTAAGGTTGAAGAAAAGACCGAAGCTAAGGCAGCTCCCAAGAAGAAGGAAACTGTTGAAGACTCAAGTGATGAAATTGACTTCGACGATCTCTTCTCAATGTTCAAGAAATAATTTCTTACATAAAAAATCGCTCCAAACGGAGCGATTTTTTTATATCTTCATATACTGTAATTAGTAAGTAAAGGAGATTATTTATGGACAAAAATTATAACAATCATAACAATCATAACAATCATAACAATCATATTATGAACAATACTTGCCGTGCGTACGATAGAGGTATGCAGGGAAGAATTGCTAATGAAAGAGAAGCTATTGAAAACATTCTTGATAATCAAGATTGCTCGGATAAAAAGTATTGCGATACTTGTGAAATGAAATGCAAAAACGAGCACGGTGGAGATGTCTATGTTGCTAATATTGGAAGAATTGCATTTAAAAACAGAAATTTCAGAGAAAGTGTTTGGACGGGACATTATCTTCAAATGACACTTATGTCAATTCCTTGTGGAGATAAAATTGGAACAGAAAATCATTGTGATGCCGATCAATATATTCGTGTTGAGCACGGATGCGCTATGGCTTATACGGGAAATAGGCAGGATGCACTTTGCAATCGTTATAAATTGAGTATGGGAGATTCCATATTTATTCCCGCAGGAACGTGGCACAATATTGTTAACGTTGGCAGACGTGAGTTGAAGATTTCGTCAATTTATGCGCCTCCCCATCATCCGAGATGTACGGTGGAGAAGTATAAGAATGAATATTGAATAATGAATAATTAAGATAAAAAAATCCTCTCGCATCGCGAGAGGATTTTTGTTCATTACATTGAGAGCCATTGTCCTATGGGAGTTACATCGACAATGATACCCGATATGATGGATATGGCGAGAAGTATAAGAATGATTTTTAAGGTATTACGCTTTGGACTGTTTGTTCTGAACAATACGGCTAACGCAACACCTGAATTTACAAGCAAGCCCGAAAGCATAGCACCCGATGAAAGAATGCCTGATGCATAAAGCTCTGTCACGATAACACTTGAAGCACAGTTGGGAATTATGCCGACTATGGCAGAAAGAACGCTTGCAAGAATTGATTTGTTTGAAATGATATTTGCTATATTTTCTTCACCAATGAAGTGAATTACAAGGTTAAGCATTAAGGTAACGAGAAGAATAAAGCCACCCACCTTAAGAGTGTGCACAAGCGCGGGCTTTACTATTCCGTGGTGACAGTGGCAGTCCTCTCGTTCGCAGAATTCTTCGATTTTGCTTTCTTGATTTATTTCTTTCTTTTTATAAATGGCTTTCAAAATCAAATCAATCGTAAAACCTGCAACAAGTGCTATTGCAAATTTTGTGAAAAGAATTTTAAATATCAATGAGGGTGCGACTCTGTTTGAAATCAATATGGGGAGCATTTCGTCGCTCGTTGATAAAAATACAGCAACGAGTGTACCCAACGAGATAACGCGCGCGCTATAAAATCCCGCGGCTGCAGAGGAGAATCCGCATTGAGGAATAAGACCCAAGGCACTTCCTATAAGAGCGCCGAATTGACCTGAACGCTTGAGTATTTTCTCTGCAATCTCTTGTGAATGATGCTCAAGATATTCCATTAACAAATAAGTTATAAACAAAAAGGGAATGAGCTTTACCCAATCAATAATACTGTGCTCAATTATATGTAATATTTCGTGCATTTATTTTCTCCAAATAAAAATTATGACTTGTTATTGTAACATATAAAAATAAAAATGTCAATATGTAAATTTTGTTGACATTTGTAAAAAAATGATATATAATATTTGATATATTATCAATTTATACGGAGAAGAAATGTTTTACTACGAATTACATTCACATACAAATACAGCAAGCCTTTGCTCCATAGTTGAGCCGGAGGAGTATATACAATTTTATATAGACAGGGGTTTTTCGGGAATGGTTATTACCGATCATTTTTATCACGGAAACACCTCTATAAATCGCAGATTGCCTTGGGAAGCCTTTATTGACGAATACTGTGAAGGATATTACAGAGCGAAAAAAGAGGGAGATAAGCATGGCTTTACCGTCCTTTTTGGCTTTGAACAGAAGTTTGTTGATGGAAATGACGAGTATATTGTTCTTGGAATAACTCCCGATTGGTTAAAGGCACATCCTGAAATAAGGGATATGAAACGAATTCCGTTTTTTGACGTTATTCACAAGGCGGGCGGGTTTATTATTCAGGCGCATCCGTTTCGTGTGCGTTACTATATTTCTGATGTTAAGCTTTCACTTGATTACGTTGATGCAATTGAAGTGCTAAATCTCGGTGATGAGGACGTGCATTCTCGTCGCTCCTATGAATATGCAAAAAATCTTGGACTTCCGATGACGGCAGGTACTGATATTCATTCTATCGAAAACAGGGATATGGTTGCGGGGGTTGCTCTTGAAAAGGAGATTTTTACGATTGAGGAGCTTATTGAAGAAATAAAATCCGGCAGAGCGCATATTATGCCTGAAGCAAAATTTGAGTATATTAAAAATTTTGAATTAAACGAAAGCGTTGAGCTTGATGTGTATGCACTCACAGATGATGATTTGAAATTGACTGCCGACTTTTTTGCAAAAGAATATTCACAAGGAAATCACCCTTAAACAAGGTGATTTCTTTATTTATATTGACTAAAATCGTGTCAAATAATTGTGTTATTTTGACAAAATATATAATTGGGGGAGCTTTTTTGTTGTAAAAATATTGCTATTTGTTTTGAAATAATGTATAATGAATTAGGTATGTTCATAAAAACACACTTTGTTAAGAAAGGAAAATATTATGAAAAAATTATTAGCTATCCTTCTTGTGCTTTCTATGATCGCGGGAATGCTTGCTGCGTGTCAGCAGGATACTCCCCAAGTTAGCACAACTACTCAGAGCACAACTACAACTACTACCACACAGCCAACGTGTAACGTTCACGTTGATGATAACGAGGATTATCTTTGTGATAACTGTGGTGCGGAGCTTGAAAAGCCCGAAAATCCCCCTGTGGATGGCGACTGCACAGAACACAAGGATGCAAACACCGACTACGTTTGTGATGATTGCGGCGCAGCTATTGAAAAGCCCGATGATCCGTTTGAAAAGCCCGAACAAAATGAAAAACCCGAAATTACTGGCTCTATTGAAGTAACGCTTACCGGATATTCTTTTGAAACTATTTACTGTGAGTGGAAGCCCATTGATGGAGCAGACAGCTACAACATATATTGCGATGGTGTAAAGGTTGATACGGAGCTTATCAGAAATTACGGTACATATTACAGATGCGACGTTCTCGGTCTTAAGGCAGGGGAATACACAATTGATATTCTTCCCGTTCAAGACGGAGCAGAGGTAACGGCTGCTAAAACCTCATTCAAGAGATCTACTATTAATCATTTGAGAGAGGGCTTTGCATTCGTTAACGGTACATCAAGCGGTGCTTACAATGATGATGGCACACTTAAATCAAATGCAAGAGTGCTTTATGTTACTAATACTAATAAAGATACTATAACAATGAACGTTCAAATCAGCAAGAATGGTCCTGAACCCATTGTTGGTCTTCAGAACATTCTTACTGCTCTTAAAAAAGGCTATGAAACAAAGCCCGTTTGTATCAGATTTATCGGTAATATTACTGACCCCGCAACACTTGACAAGGGTGACCTTCTTATAGATTGCGGCGAAGGCAAATTCACGGGCGGTATCACACTTGAGGGTGTTGGTAACGATGCGACGTTTAATGGATTTGGTGTTAGAATTAAAGGCGCAACAAATATTGAAATCAGAAATATCGGTTTTATGAATTGCGACTCCAATGAAGGTGATAGCATTAGCTTGCAGCAGGATAATGATCATATTTGGATTCACAACTGTGATCTTTTCTATGGTGCTGCAGGTGGTGATGCCGATCAAAATAAAGGTGACGGCGCACTTGATACAAAGAAAAGTACATACGTAACTCATTCATTTAATCATTTCTATGATACAGGTAAATCGAATCTTCAGGGAATGACAAGTGAAACCACAGAAAACTATATTACATATCACCACAACTGGTACGACCACTCCGACTCACGTCATCCAAGAGTTAGAACCTGTACAGTTCATATTTACAACAATTTCTATGATGGTATATCTAAATATGCCGTTGGTTCAACGATGGGATCATCTCTTTTCGTTGAGAATAACTATTTTCTTAATACAAAATACCCTATGCTCATATCTGAACAAGGATCTGACATTGCAGGTACTAACGAGGGCACGTTCTCAGGTGAGAATGGTGGTATAATCAAGGCATTTGGTAACGTTATTATTGGTGGCAATGGAGTTGTTTCTTATCAACAGAACAATACACAATTTGACTGTTATCTTGCATCAAGCAGAGATGAAAAGGTGCCTTCAAGTGTTGTTACTTATAAGGGCGGCACAACATATAATAACTTTGACACAAGCGCTTCAATGTATGAATACAATGTTCAAACTGCAGAACAGGCGATGGAAACTGTTAAGGAATTTGCAGGACGTGTTCAGGGTGGTGACTTCAAATGGACGTTTACCGATGCTGATAATTCATCTTATGCAGTAGATAATGCACTTAAATCTGCTCTTGTAAATTACAAGGGAACTCTTGTTTCTACAAATGTTTCTGGTGGAGCAGGCAATAACGACAGTGGTAATGGTGGCGAAAACGGTGGAGATAATGGCGGTGACAATGGCAATGAAAACGGTGGTACAGATACACCTGTTGTAACACCTACTCCCGAAGGTGCTATTCCTCATAACTTCCACGAAAGCGGAAAGACATCAAGCTTCTTTACTATTAACGGAAATCTTTCAACATCAAAGGGAACGATTACATATAACGGTATGGAGCTTACGCAGTGCTTGAAGATGGAAAGTTCAACTTCGATTACGTTTACACTTACCGAAGCGAGAACACTTACACTTGTTTTCGGTACTGCTGGTAAAACTGTTAAGGTCGATGGCACAAAATATACAACTGATTCCAATTGTATTGTAACTGTTGAGCTTGAGGCCGGAAGCCATACTATAACAAAGGGCGATTCAATTAATCTTTATTATATGATTCTTGAATAAAAAATTAAAGGAGAATTCCGACGGAATTCTCCTTTTTCTTATATTATCGTTGTTTGACTTGCATCGACTTTACCGTTCGGACGGTAGGGAATACCGAGGTGCTCATAGGCAAGAGGAGTTACGCAACGGCCTTTAGGAGTTCTTGAGAGGAAGCCAATCTGCAAGAGATATGGCTCGCAAACGTCCTCAATGGTGATTGCTTCTTCACCGATTGTTGCGGCTATTGTATCAAGTCCAACGGGGCCTCCGTTATAAAAACGAATAATTGTTTCAAGCATACGTCTGTCAAGACTGTCAAGACCAAGCTCGTCGATTTCGAGTTTTTGAAGGGCAAATCTTGCTATTTCGCAGTTGATAATACCATCGCCCATAACTATAGCAAAGTCACGAACACGTTTGAGCAGTCGGTTTGCAATTCTTGGTGTTCCGCGTGAGCGACTTGCGATTTCAAGCGCACCGTCTTCAGTAATGCTGATACCAAGAATTTTTGCGCTTCTCTTAACGATTGTTGCAAGCTCTTCGGGAGTATAAAGTTCGAGCTTAAGAAGAACACCAAATCTATCACGAAGGGGGCTTGTGAGCTGACCTGCACGTGTTGTAGCGCCTACAAGCGTGAACTTGGGAAGGTCAATTCGAATGCTTCGTGCCGCAGGGCCTTTACCTATGATTATGTCAACGGAATAGTCCTCCATAGCGGGATAGAGCACCTCTTCAATGGAACGTGAAAGACGGTGAATTTCGTCGATGAAAAGTACGTCGCCATTTTCAAGTCCTGTAAGAATTGCCACAAGGTCGCCTTGCTTTTCGATAGCGGGACCTGAGGTGATTTTAATGTTTACGCCCATCTCGTTTGCGATGATATGTGAAAGAGTGGTTTTGCCAAGACCGGGAGGGCCATAAAGAAGAACGTGGTCAAGAGCATCTCCACGGAGTTTTGCGGCTTCAATGTAAATTTTAAGATTTTCTTTTGCTTTTTCCTGACCGATGTATTCCTCAATGGATTGTGGACGAAGCTCGTTTTCACGCGCATCATCTCCTGTCATAGAGGGAGAAACAGTGCGGTCTTCGTAGCTGTTTTCAAAATCAAAATCTTCTTCGTAACGCATATTCTACCTCCTATTTACTAAGATTTTTAAGTGCAATACGAATAATATCGTCAGTTTCCTTGCCTGCAAGGTCAACACCACGCAACGCGGCAACGATTTCGCTCTTGGTATAACCAAGCACCAAAAGCGCACTTTGTGCGTCGGAGAGCTTTGAGCTTCCAGCAGGAACAGATGATACTTTTCCTGCGGGAGAGGGTATAGATGGCATTTCTGCAAAGCTCTTTGAAATTTTATCCTTTAATTCAAGAATGATGCGCGCGGCAGTTTTTGCGCCTATTCCGTTTGCCTTTGAGATTGCCTTTGTGTCTTCGTTAAGAATTGTCATAAAGAGCTTGTCGGGGGTGAATACTGACAAAATAGCAATGGCTGCTTTAGGTCCAACACCCGAAACGGTAATGAGCATTTTGAATGCATCAAGCTCTGCTTCACTTGAAAAGCCGAAAAGCTCAACTCCGTCTTCGCGAACTGCCATATAAGTGTAAAGACGAACTATGGGCGCTTCATTCACTGAAAGGTGAGGGGGCATTGCCTCATAGGTTGTTTGTGTAATCGTTAACTTATAGCCAACGCCGTTAGCATCTACCACGGCAAAGCCATAATCAAGATGGGCAAGCTTGCCCTCGATATAATAAAACATCAGTTTTCTCCTTCTGTTTTTTCTTCTTTTGTTTCAATTTCTTCTGTGGCGGTTTCAGTGATTTGAACTGCCACTTTTTTGTTTTTTCTTGCTTCGAAAATCCAAATTCCAACAAAGAGAACGAATGAAGCTCCTGAAATTATGCCACCGATTACGTAAATTTTAGGCATATACTTAAATTCAATTTCGTGCTCACCTGCGTTTTCAACGTCAAATGCCATAAGTGAGTCGCCATATATTGAATAAGTATCAACTTGCTTACCGTCAACGTAAACCTTCCAACCCTTATCGTAGGGAATGGTGGTCATAATAGTTTTGTTGCTTTCGTGAGTTGTAATTGAACCGAAAATGTGGTCATCTGTAGATTTTTCGCTTGTAACAAGACTTGTTTGTGCAAGTTTTTCGATAGCGTGCTCAAGCTCGTCCATATCAAGCGTGTAGAGATAATTTGTATTTTTGAAGAAATAGAGCTTACCCTCGTCAAGCTTGAATTTCAAGCTCATTTCTTCGCCGGCTTCTCTGTAACCCAAGGAAATAATTCTTGAATAGTTACTGCTTTGAACGTAATGCTCGCCGTTAACACTCATTGTGAAGGATCTTTCATATCCCGTTGGTAAGAAAAGATACAGCGGGCCACTCTTTTTAACTGTGAATTTGAACTCTAAGCTTTCTTCGGATGAATCAGATGAGCTTGAGGAATATTCCATACTTCCGCCAACTGTACCAAGGTTGCCAATTATCTCTTTACCCTTATTCAACTTAATTGGAGTGAAGAAATTAATGGAGCTTTCTTCATCATTACCAAGGAGGGTGTTAAGCAAGAGATTTTGTACTTCAAAGGGGTTTTTGAGTCCTTCATCTACTTTATAGTCATATGAAAGGGTGGTTTCAAGATTTTTTATTGCATCATTTACGCCAAAGGCAATACCTAAAGCATAAGGGTTTTTATAAGCATAATAATTTTCGTCCTCTGCAACCTTTTCAAAGCATTTGTCCATAAATCCGTTTTGAGCAAGAGTTTCTTTGCTGTATGGATTTTCCTTTACAGAGTAGATGTATTTAACACCAAAGATTGCATCGGTGAGCGCTGTAGAACCGAGATATTGTGTCCAATGAGCATCGGCATAGAAGCCAAGATATTCAATAAGGTCTATTGCTTTTTGATTGAGCGTTGAGGTTGAGTTGGAAAGACCTTTTATATTAAGAGCCATATTATCGTTTGTGCAACGGTGCGTTGTTTTTTCGGAACGATAGAAGGTCTTATCCTGCTCTTGAACCGTTTCTACTATTGGTGTGAGGTCCTTGAAATAATCGTAATATGAGGAATAAGTACCCCAACCGATGTTATATCGCATAGAAGCGAAAAGCACAACTCCGTTTACAAAAAGCTCAACGCAGATTGCAAGGAAAAGGATTTGGGCTACACTCTTTTTATTTTGTGTTTTAATGAGATGGCAGAGAATTGCGCCGATGGCGAAAATTGCTATGATTGAGAAAACCACCACCCACAAAAATGGGAGTTTATTTGCTGTGAAGCCGTATTTGTATTGCTCCGTATCCTGAAGAACGAAGTTGGGAAACTCCATTTTTTGAGCTACGAGCAACAAGGCAATAATTGATGCTCCCGTGGCAAAAATTTTCTTTGGAGAATGCTCACCAATTTCACAAAATGCTTTATATGCCATAATAAGCATCAAGAAAATAACTATGAAGCTATAACGGTAATTCAAGCAGTTTGGCTCTTGAAAACCGTGCATTATAAGGTCTGTGGGGTTTGCCGCCATTATAAGCACGAAAAGGAGAGAAAATGCTCCGTAGAAGATTTTTTCACGCGATGGAACACGTTTTGCCATTACAAAAATGGGGAGCATAAATAAGGTTAGCACACCGCTATAAAGAAGTGGGAGTCCCTCGTGCATTACTGTGTCATATGAACCGGGAAGGAGCTTTGGAAACAGGTCGAATAAATCAAAATTTGCAACCATATCCCAATTTGGCTTTGAAAATTCGTTTTTACCGAACTGGAGTGAATAGTAAGCCGCACCGATTATAAATGCCGCCATTCCTATTCCTACAACCGTACCAACACCGATTCTTGCAAAGGATTTTAGAAAATGTCTTTTTTCGCCATTTGGATTGATGAGATTTCTATCACTATCCTTAAAGTACGTAAAGAAGAAGCAGAAAAGTGTGTACCAGCACATCATATAGCCGATGTAGTAGTGGCTCATCATAACGAGAGCTAATACTGCAATGTAGAGGACGATTTTGCCTTTCTTTATTAAGAGTTCAACAGCATAAGTAAGAATGGGGAGAAGGAACAATCCGTCAAGCCACATTATATTGTTTTGGTAGGTTATTGCATAGGCACTTAAAGCATACATCGTTGCGAACAAAATAATATTGTTCTTGTTTGTATTTTTGCCTTGCTTGTGAAGATAAAAGCCAAAAGCGAGACCACAAAGTCCTATTTTGATAACGATTATCGTCAAAAGCGCAAAAAGTATCATTGACTTTGGGAAGAGTGCAACTATATACGAAAGGGGACTTGCGTTATAGTAATCGTAAATTACCATAAATTCTCCGCCAAGCGAACGCGAGAATGAGTAGAGAAGCGAAGCATCGCCGTGCAAAAATTCTCGAAGCGCCTCATAGAAGTAAACATATTGCGCGTTGAGGTCAAGCGTGAGGACGCTGATGTCTCCAAACGGCTTATGACCGAATGCAAAGTAAATTGCAAGCATTATTATTGCAGGAATGAAAAAAGCATTCGCAAGATATCCGTATTCGGTTTTTATTGCAAGTAATTTTTCGTTGGATTTCATTACTTTGAAAGGATTTTTAAACTTCATTGTGAACTCCTTATTAAATGTTTTCGGGATTGTGTGAAACGATAAATTTTTTTATGGATTTTTCAAATTTTATTCTATCAAGAGTCATATCACGAGAGCAGTTAAGACATACTACACGTACGTCACTTCCAACACGAAGTATTTTAAATTGATTTGAGCCACAGGGGTGTTTTTTTTTCATTTCCACCACGTCGCCAACGAATAATTTTATTATTTTCATATCTTACCTCCAATTCACAAAATTGAAAAAACGATATACAAAGTTATTATACCACAAAATTTACCATAAGTAAATGGCAAATTCACATATTTTTAAAATAATATTATTATATAATACATACAAAAACGTTTGACTTTTTGGGATTTTTATGGTATAATGATAAATTGATAAAGTATGTTTAGGAGGAGAAAATGATAATTCTTGGAATTGACCCCGGTGTTGCTATCGTGGGCTTTGGCGTAATTGAATACAGTGGCTCAAAATTCCGCACGCTTGATTACGGAGTTATCCGCACTCCCGCGCATACGGATACTGAAAAGCGACTTGCTACCATTTATAGTGAGCTTAAGGAAATTATTGAAAAATATCATCCCGATGCAATGGCAGTTGAGGAGCTTTTCTGGAACACCAACCAAAAAACAGGTATTGCGGTGGCAGAGGCGCGTGGAGTTATTTTGCTTTGCGCGGAGCTTTTGGGTGTTGAAATATTCGAATATACGCCTTTGCAGGTAAAACAGAGTGTTGTTGGTTATGGTAGAGCAGAAAAAAATCAGGTTATTACAATGGTGCAGATGTTCTTAAACATTAAGCAAAAAATAACTCCCGACGATGCAGCCGACGCACTTGCTATTGCAATTTGCCACGCACACGCGGGTAGCTCAAAAATTTCTAAATATTACAACAAGAAACAAACTTACGGAAAGGTTTATTAATATGTGGAGTGCAAATAATTGGAAGGACTATCAGCTTATTGACGCGTCTGATGGTGAGCGTCTTGAAAGATGGGGAAATTATATACTTATAAGACCCGATCCACAGATAATTTGGCATAGCGAGAGAAACGCGCCCGAATGGAAGCGCGCTGATGGAATTTATCGCAGAGCCAACACGGGTGGAGGCAAATGGGTGAAGAAAAATCTCCCTGAGGAATGGAATATTACATACGGCGAGCTTGGTTTTGTGCTTCGCCCGATGGGATTTAAGCATACGGGACTTTTCCCCGAGCAGGCGGCTAACTGGGATTGGTTCTCTGACCTCATAAAGAATGCAGGCAGACCTATAAAAGTACTTAATCTTTTTGCATATACGGGTGGTGCTACCGTTGCGGCTGCAAAGGCGGGCGCATCTGTTTGCCACGTTGATGCGGCAAAGGGAATGGTTGCACAGGCAAAGGAAAATGCAAAATTATCGGGACTTGAAAACGCACCCATTCGATACATAGTTGACGATTGCAAAAAGTTTGTTGAGCGCGAAATTCGTCGCGGAAATAAATATGATGCGATTATTATGGACCCACCCTCATACGGCAGAGGACCCTCGGGTGAGATTTGGAAGATTGAGGACAGCATTGACGATCTTGTTGCGCTTACCTCAAAGGTGCTTTCTGACAAGCCCTTATTCTTCCTTATCAATTCATACACAACGGGACTTTCTCCCCTTACTATGAGCTATATCGTTGACCTTCGTATTTCGTCGGTACACGGTGGAAAATGCGAGGCAAGTGAAATTGCTCTCCCCGTTAAATATACGGGTGGATTTATGCCTTGCGGAGCAAGTGCGCGTTGGCAGGAAAGCAAATAACAAATAAAGAAAGGAAAGTCACAAGGTGAATTCTGATTCTTATATCAAAATAGAAAATTTATGTATTAGCTATGAAGAGGATGACGGCGGCAGAACGAGTGTTTTGAAGAATATCTCTCTCGATATTAAAAAAGGAGAATATCTTGCAGTGCTTGGTCACAACGGAAGCGGTAAGTCCACTCTTGCAAAGCTGCTTAATATGATACTTGAGCCCGATAGCGGTAAAATATACATTGAGGGAAAGGATATTACCGACCCCCAAATGACTGAGGACGACGTTTTCGAGCTTCGAAAGAAGGTAGGAATGGTTTTCCAAAATCCCGACAATCAGCTTGTTGCAACGATAGTTGAGGACGATGTTGCATTCGGCCCTGAAAATCTTGGAATTGAGCCCACAGAAATTCGTCGCAGAGTTGACGAGGCGCTCTCTGTGGTAGGTATGAGTGAGCACGCAAAAAGCGAGCCCGCGCGACTTTCGGGTGGACAAAAGCAGAGAATTGCAATAGCGGGTATTCTTGCAATGAAGCCCGACTGTATGATTTTTGACGAGTCAACCGCAATGCTCGACCCACTTGGCAGACGTGATATTATGAATACCATTGAAAAGCTCAACCGTGAGCACGGTATTACGATTATTATGATTACTCACTATATGGACGAGGCAGCAAGGGCTAATAGAATCGTTGTTCTTGACGATGGCGAAATTCTTATGGACGGAACGCCCGCAGAGATTTTTGAAAATCCCGAAAAGCTCCAAAATTGCGGACTTGACGTACCCCAATGCGTAGGACTTGTTCATTCGCTCAAAAAACAAGGAATAAAAATTGAAGGAGAATGCCATACGCCTACTGCGTGTGCAGAGGCGATAGCGGCAGCACTTGAAAAGAAAAATGGCAAAAATTAAACTTCAGGACGTGTCGTTCTTCTACGGCAAGGGAACGGCATATTGTAAGGAAGCTCTTAAAAATGTTAATATAGAGATAAAAGAGGGCTCGATAACGAGTCTTATCGGTCACACGGGAAGCGGAAAAAGTACAATGCTTCAGCTTCTTAACGGACTTTCAAATCCAAGCGAAGGTAAAGTTCTTCTTGACGATGTGGATATTTGGGAAAAGCCGAAGGAGATTGGCAAGGTGCGTTTTCGAGTTGGTCTTGTTATGCAGTATCCCGAATATCAGCTTTTTGAAGAAACGGTTGAAAAGGATATTGCCTATGGCCATAAAAATATGGGACTTAATGATACTGAAATTGCCGAAAGAATAAGCGAAGCTATAGATTTTGTTGGGCTTTCTCCCGACGTGCTTCAAAAAAATCCTTTTGATCTTTCGGGTGGACAAAAGCGCAGAGTTGCTATTGCAGGTGTTATTGCAATGCGTCCCGAGGTGCTTGTTCTTGACGAGCCTGCGGCAGGTCTTGACCCCAGAGCAAGGCGTGAAATTCTCGGCAGCCTTTCTCAGTACGTAAAGAATAATAACGCATCTGTCATTCTCGTTAGTCATTCCATGGAGGATATGGCTTATTACTGCGATAATATCGTTGTTATGAAGGGCGGAGAAATTATTTCCGAGGGAAGCGTCAGCGAGGTATTTTCTCGTCACAATCTTCTTATTGACGCAGGCCTTGACGTACCTCAGATTTTGCGTATTGCCGAGAGGATCAGAGCCTTGGGAATCGATCTTAAGGGTGAGCTTTATACAACCGACGGTGCATTTAAAGCTATTCTGGATTATATCGGAGGTAATGTTAAATGATTTCCGATATTACGTTAGGTCAGTTTTTTCCCGGATTTTCCCCGATTCACAAGCTTGACCCAAGAACTAAGCTGATTACCGCATTTCTTTATATCGTAACTGTTTTCTTCGCAAACAACCCCACGGGATTCTTGTTTTTATTGCTTTTTACCTTATCCTTGGTAAAAATTTCGTCAATATCTTTTCGCGTTGTTTTTAAAGGACTTAAGCCGATAATATTCGTTCTTATTTTTACAGCGCTCTTGAATATGTTTTTAACAACCGGAAGC
>JAGBYG010000025.1 GCA_017628875.1 Clostridia bacterium | reverse complement strand
CGGTACAAATAACAAAATATCCTTATGAAAATAAATTTTCAACGGACATTTTATTATTCGTACTACGAAAACCAAATCAAAGATTTGTTTTTCTAAAATTTACTTTGTGGGTGCGTAACCATAAGCACATATAAAAACTCTATGTGCAGAGTAGCAAGGCGCAGTTTTATTGCACTCGTGCGGTGAAAACATTTGTGACGAGCGCGAAGAAGTGAGTCACGCGAGTTGCGCGGAGTCTGCGGACTTAGCACAAATAATATTTCTGTTGGGCAAAGCGCTACAAAAGCTTTTTGGTTACTTTTTCTCGAAAAAGTGACAATTATTTACTTTGTAACTTCTCCCTGATAAATCCCAATTTAGTTTTTTTGCATAAAATAACACCCACGGAAATTTTGTGGTTTCCTGTGGGTGTTTCGTTATATTACTGAGTTGATTCTTCTGATGAATTTTCTATTACTTCGAGTTCGATTTCTTCGGGAGCTTCGATTTCGTTCCATTCCTCTTGTGTGTGGGTTTCTGCCTCGTTTATAAAACGCAAAAGTTCAAATACCACGAAAAATGAAATAAAGAATGTGGGGATCATCTGCAAAAATCTTATTGGCTCATCAACGCTTTTTGTGAGATATGCGATGATATATGCTGTTGAAAGAGAAAGCCCTGAGTGGAACGTCAAGAGCATTAGTCCGAAATGCCATCTTGAATGTGCGCCCTCGTGTATTCTTTTTGCTTCATATAATATATAAGACATAAATGAGAGTGTGAAAACGGTTGTTAATGTATTTTCGACGGAGTTTATGTGTCTTAAATAATTCGTATTATTGGCGAATAACATCAAAAGAGGGAAGACAACGGACGCATAGAGAAGCAACACCTTAAGGGGACTCGGGGCATATCCGCTTTTTGCAGAGCAGAGTATTGCATAGATTAAAAATGCACCGATACCCAAGCTGCCGATTGACAAAAAGCTATCATTGGAGAGTAAATTGCAGGCGAGCACCGAAAAGGCAAGGGATGTTGCTATTGCTATGTAGGGAATTTGCATTTTCCCGATTTCGTTTTTGGTTTTTATTATTTGATTTTTGTCAAGCGCGAACGTTGATACAAAGGAAATGATTATTCCCCCGAAATAAAGTATTGAAAAAATGATGGGCGGTGCGCTTGTTACGAAGTATCCGTCTGCCGAATTGAAGCACCATCTGAAGCTGAGTGTGAGCAAAGCTGTGGAAAGCACGGTCAATATCGCTGTTATTTTGAATAACAAATTTATTTTTTTCTTAAAGTCCATATTATTCTCCGTTAGTGATTTGCTCTAATTATAGACTAAAAATATGAACAAATTGTTAAAATGGAGGTTTTTTAGTGAGATTTTATAAAAAATTACAAATTTGATGGTGATTTTAACAAAAACAAGGGTATAAAAGTGCTTATTTTTTACAAAAAACGGTGTATTTTGTGCAAGGTGTATATTTTTGGGGTGAAAAAATGATTAAAATTCTACCAAAGTCACAAAAGAAAACAAAGAAAAAAGTATTGATTTTGCGGCTGAAATGTGGTATAATTGCTCTGCTTGATATGCGTTGAAGCGAGAGGTTGCCGCGAAAGCGGGTAATTTTCGTGGAGTATGTCCGTTAAACGGGCGCAACAATTCCTACACGAGCGGGAATTTTGTGATTTTCCGGAGTTTGCTGGTGTGAAAACACCACGAAGTCCGTTTTTGTAAGAAAAAACGCAAAACACCCATAAACGTGTTCAAGGAAGATGCCCCACTCAAAATCGCCGAAAGGCGCAAAACGCTACATATATTATATATGTGCTCGCGAGGGCACAATATGTTGTGTATGAAGCGATTTGTGTCTGTAAGGTGAAATCTTAAAAGGAGGCACAAAAAATGGCAGTAAAGGAAAGAATCCGTGTTAGACTCAAATCCTACGACCACAAGCTTATCGACACAGCGGCTGAAAAGATCGTTGAGGTTGCTAAGAGAAATGGCGCTACAGTATCCGGTCCTATCCCGCTCCCCACAGAGAGAGAAATCATCACAATTCTCCGTGCGGTTCACAAATATAAGGATAGCCGTGAACAGTTTGAGCTCAGAACACACAAGAGACTCATTGATATTCTCAAGCCCTCTGCAAAGGTTGCAGAAGCTCTCATGAATATTGAATTGCCCGCAGGCGTTGAAATCGAAGTTCAGGTTTAATCAAGCACTTCATTTCATAAAAAAGCGAAAAACACATTTCTAGTACAAAATTGTCGCTCGGCGACACTTTTGTCGGTCAAGTTGGCGTAGCACGAAAGTGAAATACAAAGCGTCAACCAATAACCTACAGGAGGAACACAAAATGAAAAGTGGTATTATCG
>JAGBYG010000004.1 GCA_017628875.1 Clostridia bacterium | reverse complement strand
GTGACGAGCGCGAAGAAGTGAGTCACGCGAGTTGCGCGGAGTCTGTGGACTTAGCACAGACTATACGGCTCTTGGGCGTAGCGCTACAAAAGTTTTGCGGAGCTTTTTCAAAAGCGACCAATTCTTTACTTTGTAACTTCTCCCCGATAAATCAAAATTTGAAAAAACAAATACAAAAAAAGAAAGGAAAAATTGAATGGAAGGTAGTTTTATTGAAGAAAATGCAAAGATGACACGGTGCGATTGTGATCGTGTTTTGCGTTCGTATCGTGAATTGAATGATATGTTAAAGTCCTCGCGTTCGTGGGGCAGGCATATCGGCGAAGATGGTTTGCTTGATGAAGCTGCAATCCACTCGCAGATGTATGCAATACGTTCGGTTATTCTTGCACTTGATGACCCAAAAATGAGAATGTTTTTATATCATTACTACATAAAGGGTCACACTCTTGAAACCTGCGGAAAATTACTGGGCATATCGATAAGGAGTGTTTATCGTTTGAAAAACGCGTCTTTAGAAAAAATTGCTTTTGATATTAAAAAAATTGAAGGCAAGTATATTTCATTTTTTTAAGGGAAATATATTAACACTAAAACAAATAAAGGGGGAACGAAGAATATGAAAACAAACTTAGGACTTGCGCTTGGCGCGATGGGTGGAATGGTGATGCTTGTTGTTGCGGGAGTGATGCTTAGCAATACGAAAGCGGCACGTCGCAGAAGGATGATAAAGAGAACTATGAAGACCGTTCGCAACGTTGGTTGTGCGATGCAAAAGCTCAGCGCGTTTTGAGTAATTTGTGAAACAACAGGCATTTTTGCTTCTTTTTTGAATGAAATTCACAAAATTCACTTTACAAACGAAAGAAAAAGTGATATTATGAGTGTAATGTTTTCGAAAAGAGAGGTAAAATACCTATGAAATGCCCGGCTTGTGGATATTTTGACAGCAAGGTTATAGATTCAAGACCTTCAAACGATGGATCAAGTATTCGTCGCAGACGTGAATGTCTTGAATGCCAAAAAAGATTTACAACGTTTGAAACTATAGAAGCGACTCAGATTATTGTGGTAAAAAAGAATGGCGAAAAGCAGATTTTTGACCGAAACAAGCTTCTTTCGGGTGTTTTAAAGGCATGTCAGAAGCGTCCTGTCGATGCGGAAACAATAGTAAATGAGGTTGAGCAGGAGCTTTACAACAGTATGAAAACCGAGGTGAGCACGAGCGAAATCGGTGAAATTGTTATGCTTAAGCTCAAAGAAAGCGACCACGTTGCATACGTGCGTTTTGCCTCTGTTTATCGCGAGTTTACTGACGTTGATACGTTCTTAAAAGAAATCAAGGATCTTATGAAAAAGAAAAAATAAATTTTGGGCTGAAGTGTTCAGCCCATTTTTCGTTTTGTTAAATTGTACAAAACATACAAAATTATCAAATTGTTCGAACAAAACTATTGCAAAATATATAAAACGGTGATATAATGATTTTATAATTCATAAAGAAAGGAAAAAATTATGAAAAAAATTTATTCACTTATTGCAGCGTTGATGCTTTTTGCGGTTTTGTTTACTGCTTGCGGTAATCCCACTCCGTCTCAGACAACGGAACCTGAAAACACAACTAATGGTCAAACAACAACTTTCACCTCTACTACTCCTACACCCGATTGCGACGAGCACGTAGATGAAAATAAAGACGGCATTTGCGATAAATGCGGAGGAGAATTTAAGGAGGATCAGGTGCCTGTGGAACTTAAAGAAACAACTTTGTATCTTGTTGGCGACTCGACTGTTGCTGAGTTTGCTGACAGCTATTACTATCCAAGATACGGATATGGAACACAAGTTGCAAATTACCTTTCTGAGAAGGTAACTGTTGTCAATCTTGCGCTTTCGGGCAGAAGCTCAAAGAGCTTTTTGACAGAAGCTAATTACACAACGCTTAAGAATAATCTTAAAGCAGGCGATATTCTTGTTATCGGCTTTGGTCATAACGATGAAAAGAGCGATGATGCAGAGAGATTTACAGATGCGTCAAAGTCCTATACAGACCCTGCGTCATTTGGTTATCACCTTTATGAATATTACATCAAGCTCGCAAAAGAGGTTGGTGCTGTCCCCGTGCTTTGCACACCCATTGTAAGAGCTAAATCAAACGATGACTATTCAGGCAATGAGGGTCACGTTACAGCAACGGGCGACTACGCAAAGGCGATTCGTGAGGTAGGCGCGGCTTATGATGTTGACGTTATTGACCTTACTGTTTTGACAAGAAGCAGATACGAAGAAATTGGCTTTGATGAGGCGTGCTATTATCACGCGGTTATTTCTGCTAAATATGATACCGACGGTGTAACCGTTGTTCCCAACTGGTCGAGTGTTGATAAAACCCACCTTAACATTTACGGTGCAAAATACGTTGCATATCTTCTTGCTTCCGAGATGGCAGAGCTTGACGGTATTGGCGGATACGTACTTCCCGATATTAAAGAGCCCACGAAGGCGGACCTCGTTCCTCTTGACGGATACGAAGTGCCCGACTATCTTGCTCCCGACCTTGAAAATTATGTTCCGTCATCTAATTTCACAACAATTACTGACGGTTGGTACGGAACTGCATTCGGTAACACGGGCGGCAATCCTCAATCTTCATCAAATGGATATATTGCAAAAGAAGTCAGTGAGGGTGTTTTCCAAGTTGGTCAGCACCTTGACAGCGGAAGCAATAAGGGTAAATTTGAAAATGCATCCGACGGATTTGCTTTTGCTTTCCGTCAGGTTGAGGCGAATAAGAATTTCACACTTACTGTAAGTGGTAAAATCGTTCACACCGGCTCAACAAAGCAGGCGGGCTTTGGTCTTATGCTTCGTGATGACTGCATTATCGGACAGAGTGCAACCGATACTATCAACACAAACTACGTAACTGCGGGCTTCTATTGTGAAAGCGCAAATATGATAGCTAACTTTTATCGTGAAAACGGCACATTTAACAAGGGGCAGGGAACTACATCAGCTCTTGCGACTGTTGATGACACGTTTACTATGACTATTGAAAGAATTGGCCAGGTAGTTAACGTAACGGTTGTATATAACGGACAAACATATACGTCCACTCATACTGATTTTGATTTCTTTGCTCGCGATACGGAATATATGTACGTTGGTATGTTTGCTAACCGCGGTACTGTGGTTGAGTTTACTGACGTTGTATTTACAATTACGGGCGAAAGTCAAGGTGCCTAAAAAAATTTTTTAAAAATTTTCGTAAAATTTTACACTTTTTCAAAAAAATCTTGACTTATAGTATGAAATACTTTTTTAAGGAGATAAAATTATGAAATGCTTTGGTAAAATTTTATTGGTTTGTTTGGTATTGTGCTTTACATTGATCGTCGTTGGATGTGCTGCTGCAGATGCCCCTGGTGGTTATTATGACGGTGGTTATAAGGGCGGTGTGTCCGAAGATGCCGGGTTAATGCCCGACGGTACGGAGCCCGATGATAGCGGAGATGAAGGTCAAAAGCAGCTTCCTTCAGGTTTGATTACCGCGGGTGCTTGGAATGACAACGACAATTATGAATTGTGGCTTAAGCTCTTTGTTCAGGGAGATACCGAGCAAAACAGAAACAACGGAAAGTTCTTTTCATACGTTCAGAATAATCAGCTTTGGGGCTTTAATTCTCTTAATAGGGTAAAAGTCAACGTTACTTGTGACGGAGTTGCCGTTGCGGGTGCAGAGGTTGTAGCTAAAGGAACGGACGATGAGGTTCTTTTCAAGGCGGTTTCTGACGCGCAGGGAAATGCTTATCTTTTCACTAATGAAGAAAGCGGAAATATCATCGTTACAAGCGGAGAGGGAAGTGCGGTTGCAGAGTTTTCGGCTGACGAGCGCGATTTGACGGTTGAGCTTGAAGCACGCGAAACTAAGCTTAACGTTATCGAGCTTATGTTTGTTGTTGACGTGACGGGTTCGATGGGTGATGAGCTGAGCTTTCTTAAAGCGGAGCTTGGTGATATTATCAACAAAATCGCGGCAAATGATGAAGAAACTTCAATCAAGCTTGCATTACTTTTCTATAGAGATCACGGGGATAAGGTTCCTTTTAAGTTCTGTGATTTTGTGGAAATAACGGAGTCCGCAGGACTTGATAGTGCGCTTGCAATGCTTCGCTCACAGAGCGCAAGCGGTGGCGGAGATTACGAGGAAGCAGTTGACGAGGCGCTTGAAATGGCGGTGAACGCACAATGGAGCACAGGGGCTACTACAAAGCTCATATTCCACGTTTTAGATGCTCCTGCACATAGCGGAAGCAAGTACGAAACAAGATTTAATAAGGCAGTTGTTACGGCGGCAGAAAAGGGTATTCGAATTTCTCCTATTCTTTGCAGTGGTGCGGCTGAGCTTACTGAATACACAATGCGTCAAGCGGCTATATATACGGGCGGAACGTTCATTTTCGTTACCGATGATTCGGGTATCGGCGGAGAGCATCACGATCCCGGTTTGCCCAATGCAACGGTTGAGCTTTTGAATTCAATGCTTGTTCGTCTTATTAAGGGATACCACACGGGAGTGTTTGAAGAGCCGATTTATTGGCAGGATGATCCCGCACTTTCGATTCAAAAATAAATAAAAATTAGGGCTTGCAGATTTCTGCAAGCCCTCAGTGTGTCGAAAAAACTTTCGACACACTGTTAGACTTCGAAAAAGGTAGCTATATTTTTCGTTCTTGTAACCGTAGGCGTACAAAAGTACGGCAGAGTACAAGAACGGAAAAAGCAAGTAAGCACAAGGCATTCTCGATGATTGCCTTGTGCTTCTTTTTGTAGATTTACTATAAAAATTTAAATCATTTTATTTTATTATTTTAAATTTCTCACTTGCGGTAGAGCAGCTTTTTCGATAGTCTAGGGACTTGCAGATTTCTGCAAGCCCTTTTATTTGAACGGTTGACAAAATTCGCTAAAAATGATACAATAAATTATAATTTTTTATTTTATAAAAGAGGGGTAATTATGACAGAAAATCTTTTGTGTAAAATTTTGGCTATTGTCATTGTTTTCTCAATGTGTTTTAGCACTTTGAGTTTTAGTGTAAGCGGATTGGATTTTTCTTTTTATGAAAGTCAACGAAGCGATACAAAGCCCGATTTTAATTATGTTGCCATTGGTGCATCCAACACAAATGGATATGGTATGCACGGATATAATTTTGAATATGTGTATGAAGCGCCTTTTGAAAAAGAAAAAGACAATCGTTACGGATATGAAATGAATACAAAGGGTTTATATACTACGATTATCAGCGACCTTCTTTCTAAGAATTATAACGTTAATTTTTCTCAGGTAGCAATGAGTAGCTGGCGAATCGAGGAGTTGCATTTCCTTCTTGATAACAGTTATTATGGAGATTCATATACGGATGCTTGGGTTTATGATAATAACGGCGATGGTATTAGCAGTAATTGGTATTACGGTGCTGCTATGTATGAGTGGAATCTATTAGCCGAAAAGAATTTGCCGGGTTATGATCACACACCAACTCCCGAAGAATTGCTTGACACACTCAGAAAAGCAACGCAGGACAAGGTTGCATCGGCAGATCTTATAACTTTGGATCTTGGTATGAATAATTTCGGTACGTATATGCTCAACCTCCTTGTAAACGGTGTTTTTGTTGACAGTATGAACGAAATTGCTCCGGAATTTGCAGAATATTATGAATTTGCAAAGGGTTATGTTATAGAAGCAATTAAAGCCAATATTGGTGATGATGTTGTTTCAAGCAATATGCTTGATCAATTTGCCGACACCTTGTCTTATGCCCTTGTTGGATATTGCGTTAATTTTGATGAGGCGGTAAAAGAGATTTATGCGCTCAATCCCGACGTTGATATGGTGGTTGTTAGTATCCAAAATATGTTGAAGGGTATTGATGTGGTTTTCCCCGGCTCAACCGTTAAAATTCCGTTTGGAGATATATTTGGTGTGGTTGTTAATGCCGCAAATCTTTATTCTGCTGTTTTATCCCCATATTCTTCTAAATATAGCTATGCCAACGTCAGCACCAACGGGCGCACAGAATTCTTTTTGGATGAAATTGCATCGTATAATGGCGAGCCATCCTCGTTGAGTGTTAATATGAAGGATTGCTTTAACGTTTATGACGGCACTCTTTATCTTGAAACTCGCGTTCAACAGATGTTTGCAATTTCAATGAGCAATAAGGGATTTGTAAATATGGACGCTTCTCAAGTTGACATGTCCGATATAAATTCTCTTAAGGCATTTCATTATGGATATCATTATGGTATAAAGGACAAAAATGAATATCCTGTTATCACGTGGAAAGATGGAACGCCATTGAAGGATTTTATTAAAAATGGCGCTGCGGGTAAGCTCTCGGGTGAGGACAAGTCGCAATACGATATATATGCAAAAATGCTTTCGATTGCGTATGACGTTACTGCGGAAATGTTCAGAGAAGGTGCAAAGCCAAAGGTAATTGATTTTACAATGCTTGGTATGGCGGCAGTTCTTGGAGTTGATACTTATAGTATCATTTTAAATGAAATTAATTCTGCCATTGATAAAGCTCTTGAAAATCCCAATTACAAATTTGATATTAATACTGAATATCCCGAAGGATTTTTAGATAGCTTGGCAGAGAAAAACAATATTTCGGTTGATGTTTATAAAACCGCATTCACTACTGCGCTCTACATTCAGTTTGGCGGAACGGTTTTTGCGCATCCCAACGAGAATGGGTATAAGGAAATCAGTAATAAAATCTGGCAGGCATATACAAAGGAAATTAGTGGAGCGGACGTAATTGACGATCAGATGAGCATAGAGTATACCCCCACAGAAGACTCCTATTACGTAGCTGTGGGCGGAGATGATATTGCTTATGCAGAAATCTTTGCGGAATATTTGGAGCTTTCTAAAGGTCAATTTGGTTCTACAAGCTTTGATAATATAGATTATGAGAAGATTGACAGGGCGGATTTGGTGAGTATTGGCTTTGATGAAGCGAATACGCTTGATTTCATGATTAATCAGCTTGGCGGATATATTTCGGCTTATATTTCGGGTGACGTTCGTGCGATGATAAATAACAGCATTTCTTCAATGCTTGATGAGATTGGAAAGAAGAGCTTTATTTTTAAATTAGCAATAAGAGGACTTAAACCTACCTTCTTGGGAAAATCAAATTCATTTATTGATGAATTCCTTGTATCATACGGCTTGGCAGACAAAACAATGAGTGAGCTTGACTGGTCAAAGCTTTTGGACGACGAACAAATTGTTTATATTAATAAAATAAAAGCAAGTATTAAAGAATATTTAATTCAAACACTCGGCTATGAAAATTATGTGTTTGAAATTGATATGGTGGAATGGGTTGTGAATAACGGAGGTTCACTTGCGGCAGGAACGGTTCTTGATAGTGTGCTTTCCAACCCCAGCTTCCTTAAAGGCATTTTGGGTGACAGCTCTGTTTTGAAGCTTGAAATTCCCGTTGTAGATGCGTTGGTGTTCTCACTTGAATCATATCTTTACAGTTATATTGAATATACCCTGCAATCTGCAGAGCTTGTTTCATATATTAACCAAAATCATCCCAATACAAAAATTATGATTATGGGTCATTTTAATCCCTTGAATAATGTTTTTTTGGAAATGGGAGATGTAAAAATTGACCTCGGTGATATGTTTGAGGGATTTGCAATGCTTTCTACTGCAAGACAGTTTGCACAGTTTTGTGTGTCGAAAAATACCGCATTCGTTTATTTGCAGAATGTGACGACGGTTTATGAAGCGTCTTTAGAAAATAAAGAACAGGGCATAAGCTTGTTTGAATTCTTATCTATGTGCTCGGGTGACACAAATCATTTTGATATTAGTGACGAGGGCCATAAGCAAATAGCAAGCTGTATGATGCGATATATAAATTCTTCTTGTGATCACGTATACAGCGATTGTGAGGATGCTTTTTGCGACAAATGTGATGAAGAACGCGAGGTTTCTTCGCATATTTACGGTGAGTGGTCTGTAATTGTTGAGGCAGATTATGGTGTTCCCGGTATGAAAAGCATAATTTGTTCTGTTTGCGGGCACGAGGAAACAGAGGTTATTCCTCCGAAAGAAAAAAACGATGAAGACATACGTGGTAAAATCACACCCGTATTTCCTGTTGTGCCGTATGTTTTGATTTCGGTTGCGGTTGTAGGTTTGATTTCTTTCTTTGTTATTCGCAAGAAAAAATCCTCTAAATAAAAATTTGGGCTTGCAGATTTCTGCAGGCCCTTTTTGAAATAAAAATACGTTTTTGTTTGATTTTATTGAATTTTTGCGAACATGCTTGAAAAATATTCAAAAAAGTGCTATAATTGGTTAATAAAAATTCAAAGGAGGATATTTATGTTTGAATTTTCTATCAATAGCCCGATAATTTTTGCAATGGTTGCAATAGTTCTCGGCATAGTAGTTGCCCAGTCGGTTTTCTTTCTTGTTAAGGCATACAAGAGAGGTCTTGAGTTGGATATGGAGAAATCCGTATTGAATGATACAATCAAAAGGTCTGCCATTTTCACGATTGCACCCGCAGTAGCAATTTTTATGGGTGTTGTTTCACTCGTTGATATGCTCGGCGTTGCACTTCCTTGGCTTAGACTTTCGATTATTGGTGCGGTAACTTATGAGTTGCCCGCGGCAGAGCAAGCACTTGCTGCTCTTGGAGTTGATAAGGTTTCAAATGCAACTCAATACGTTACTATTGCATTTGTTATGACCTTTGGTATTGCGGCAAGTCTTATCGCTGCTCCTATCACTTGTAAGAAAATCACAAGCGGTATGATGAAGATTAAGGACAAGGACAAGAAATGGATGGATCTTCTTATGACATCTATGTTTGTAGGTATGCTCTCTACCTTCCTCGGTTACATCGTTTGTGATCTCGGTCTTGTTTTTGAAACGCTTGAGGACGGTACAAAATCACTTGCCTTCCATTATCAACTTGAGCACTGGATTCCCGTATTCGTTTTGCTAATTTCAGCGGCACTTATGGGTATTTGCGGTATTCTTCTTAAGAAGTTTAAATGGAAATGGCTCAATGACTACGCGCTCCCCATCTCTATGATAGGCAGTATGGCGTTGGCTATTCCGATTTCAATACTTATCAAGGGATAAGGAGGTAAATGTATGAACTATATTAATAAAATGCACAAATGGGGAAGAATTTGGGCAGTTGTTACTTGCACGATGATATTTGCTTTTCCTTTTGCTTTGGCAATGTTTTTTGGCGCGTGGCCTAATTTGGGCGTGTTCTTAAAAGGACTTTTCGGTGTTGCCGTTACCTTCTGGCCCGTTGGTATTATTGAAGTTATTACATATACACCTATGCTTGGTGTTGGCGGTACGTATCTTAGCTTTGTGACAGGAAATCTTACCTCCCTTAAAGTTCCTTGCGCACTCGACGCAATGGAAAAAGCGGAGGTTAAGGCGGATAGCGACGAGGGAGAGGTTATCTCTACTATCGCAATAGCAACGTCTTCAATAATGACAATTATAATTATTCTTATCGGTGTAATTCTCATTATGCCTTTGCTTACTTTGATTAATGATTTCCCACAGTTGACATACGCGTTTGATAACGTACTTCCCGCACTTTTTGGTGGTCTTGGAGTTGTTTATTTGTCAAGATATTTCAAAATTGCAATACTTCCTATGACACTTATGCTTCTTTTGTTCGTTTTCGTGCCCTATCTCAATGCGGGTATGGTAGGAATTATGATTCCTGTAAGTATGATTATAACGATTATTTACTCAAGATCACTTTATAATAAAGAGAGAAAAGCTAACGGAGAAGTATAATGATTGCTTTGTATGTTATTTTAGGAATAATTGCCTTGCTTCTTGCTATAGCGGTGGTAAAAGCATTACTTTTTGTGCCACGAAAACAAAAGGATATTGTTATAGAAGATATTAAGGTTGACGTTGATAAGGCGGCAGCAAATCTCTCTGAAATGATCAAATGCAAGACTATTTCTCACCGTGACAGAACTTTTGAGAACGATGAAGAATTTGAACGCTTTATTGCGCTTTTGAAAGAAAAATTCCCGCTTATTTACAAGAATTGTACGTTTGAAAGGGTTTCGGACAGAGCTATTCTGTATCATCTCAAGGGAAAATCTTCGAAAGCTCCTTCAGTATTTACCGCGCATTTTGACGTTGTTGACGTTGAAGCGAAGGACTGGGCAAAAGAGCCATTCTGCGGTGAAATTGAGGGTGGATTCCTTTGGGGACGTGGCTCTCTTGACACAAAATCAACTCTTAATGCATCAATGCAGGCGCTTGAACAACTCCTTTCCGAAGGATTTGTTCCCGAAAATGATATTTATCTTGCTTTTTCGGGCAACGAGGAAATTAACGGAGAGGGACAACCACAGATAATTAAACTTTTCAAGGAGCGCGGAATTGATCCTGCGCTCGTGCTTGACGAGGGTGGCGCGGTTGTAAACAACGTATTCCCGGGAGTTTCCACACCTTGCGCGCTTATTGGTATAGCCGAAAAGGGAATGCTCAACGTTGAGCTTAAATTTACGGGCAAGGGCGGACATTCGTCCTCTCCCAAGCCCCACACACCCGTTGGCAGATTGAGTGCTGCGTGTGTGAGAATTGAAAATCACCCCTTCAAATACCGTCTTTCAAAAGTGTCCGCCTCTATGTTTGACACGCTTGCAAGATACTCTAACTTTGGATATAAGCTTATTTTTGCAAATCTTTGGTTGTTTGGCCCCGTGCTTTCCTTGATAGGAAAAATGAGCGGCGGTGAGCTTAATGCACTTATCAGAACGACCTGCTCATTTACGCAGATGGAGGGCTCAAAGGGAATAAACGTTATTCCGCCAAATGCAACTATGTGCGCCAATCTTCGTCTTATTCCGGGTGAAACAAAGGCGAGTGCAGAGGCATATCTTCGCAAACAGATCAAGGATAAAGATATTCAGCTTACCGTTCTTGAGGGCGAGGAGCCGTCACCTACATCTATAGCTTCGGGCGAAGCTTGGGACAAGATTGTTTGCGCGGTTAAGGGTACTTGGGACAATACGATAGTATCCCCTTATCTTATGTTCGCTTGCTCTGACGCAAAGCATTGGAGCAGAGTCTCAAACAAGGTATATCGTTTTTCTGCTATGGCTCTTACAAATGAAGAAAGAGCGACCATACACGGAAATAACGAGAAAATTTCACTTGATGCTATACGCAAAAGCGTAGAATTTTACGTAAGATTAATGAAAAAATGTTAAGTAAAAATTCCCGACGTCAGAGACGTCGGGAATTTTGTTATTGTTTGCTGTTTTCTATTTCATAATAAATTCTGACCATATCAACAAATTTGGTTGCGAGCTTGCAATCGTCAAGCAAGCATCTATAAGTTGTTTTGCCGTGCTGCACTTCGATTCTGCATCCCGGTTTAAAGGGAAGGGAGGCAAAGTGGGATATGGGTATTTCAAGATGTTGATATTTGCAATTAATGGGGCCTGAAATAATGAATTTTTCAGGAGTAAGGGTAACGTGCGCGCGACCGACGGTGACGTATTTTTTCTTTTTATAATCAATGGTCTGGATAGTTGCCTTGGAGTAAAGCTTTGTGAGCTTTCCGCTTTCCATATCTTCCTTAACCTGATCATGTATCATACGCGACCAATCGGAAACGTAGCGAATTTCCTCTCCCACGCTGCCAACATTGTGCAAAAATCCGTATTTGTCGGACTTGTGTGCAAATCCGCACTCCGTACAGTAAAGTGTGTGTTTTTTCTTTGCTCGAATTGTAAACTCTTGCTTGCAGTTGGGACAGATATAAAGAACGTTTTCAAGCCCTTTAACGTTGCTTGCACCAAGGTATTTTATTTTAAGCTCCTCTTGTTCCTTGTATGTATCAAAGGTCAATGCTTCCTTGACCTTTTCTTTGATTTGCTGCTCGGTCATTAAAGGAAGCTCATCCTTGTCGATTAGCTTGTATATGTCCGTATATGTTCTGCCGGGACGAATTTTACTGCTCCATTTTGGAGTGCAGAAGTACGTACCCGAAACCCTTGCGACATAAACGTCAGCGCCGAGCCACTGAAGAAACGCATACGTTGATGATGGGATTGGAGTGGAAAGTCCATCATCAGACATAAGCCCTGCGGGGAAAAACATAAGTATATCGTCGTGCTTTATCGCTGAGCGCATCAATGAAATTTCTTTAATTGTGGTTTGGAACTGTTGCTTAGGAATCACACCAATCATTTTCATTGCTTTTCTGAAGGGAAGTGTGTTATAGAAGGAATCGCTGACTACAAAGGTGATTGGTTCCTTCGTTGCGCCAACAATGGTTGTAAAGTCAAGAGCTGCCTCATGATTTCCGATAATGACCATAGGCCCTTTTTTATCATTTATTTCGTTGCGCAAAAACTTTCTTCTGAAAACTACTTTTGCAACAATTCCAGAAAGACCTTGCATTATTCTATATACTGTCATATTAGGTTTGTGATTTGCCATAGATATTCCTGCTCTTTCTTTAAATCGGTTTAATAAAGTGAACTCACGAACACGTCTTTAATAGTATTTTAGCATAAATATTTACATTTTTCAACAATTTTTCTCAAAAAACAGATAAAAAAGGTCAAAAGAGTGATTTTTATGAATAATTATTCGGAATATTCGTGATTTTTGTATATTTTGTGAGAAATAAAATAATGTTGAGAAAAAATCTTATTACGCTTGATTTTTTTTGCGCGGTGTGGTAATATATTTGTATGTGAAAATACGCGCCATTAGCTCAGTAGGATAGAGCGTTCGCCTCCTAAGCGAAAGGCCGTTGGTTCGATTCCAATATGGCGTGCCAAAAAGTCAGTTAAGTATAGCTTAGCTGACTTTTTTGTTTTGCACTTTGATATAAAAACCTTAAATAATCTAATTTTTTTCTGTAAAAAAGCCATACTAATAAAGCAATTATCAATATTTTTTGTGGTTGCAAACCTCAATTATTAAGTCTTTTAGGGGTGAAAATGAAACGGATACTTATTTTTATACTTGTTGCGTTACTCATTATCTTGCTTTTAATTGGTGTGTTCTTTTTGATTGGACGTTTTTATTTGCTAAGTCATAGTAAAAATATGATTATGGGTCACGCGAATACCATTGATAATGAACACGGTACGGTTGTAGCTATTGGGCGTGAGCTTTATGATGAAAATGGAAACCGCTTTGAAATCAAGGGAATAAATTTTGGAAATCTCTTTATTTCGGAGGGGTGGATGACGGTCAATTCCATTGGCGCGCTTTACAACGGGGACGGCACCTTCAAGAGTGTTAACGAGCAGGGAATTGTTGAAGAATATGAGGAGATTTATCAAGAAGAATTGGATGCTATTCTTTCTGACAGAGTAGCAAGGGGCGATTTTACACAGGAGCAGCTTGATACGTTGAATGAAGCGTATTTTTATGCTTATTGCACCGAGGCTGATTTTAAGCTTATTAAGGATATGGGACTTAACACCATTCGTTTGCCTATGTATTATCGTAACTTTATGGAAGGGCCTGACGATAATTTATCAATGCGTGCAGATGCCTTTGAAAAGCTCGACTATTTTCTTGAACTTGCTCAAAAATATGAGCTGAAAGTCATAATAGATATGCACGGTGTGGTCGGTGGGCAGTCGGGATACGAGCATAGCGGAACGAGAAAAATTGAATTTTGGGAGAACGAAACCTATATTCAGTCAATGTGCGAGCTTTGGAAAAATATCGCTTTGCACTATATAAACGAGCGCCCCGACCTTGCCTCAACTATTCTTGCTTATGATCTTGTGAACGAGCCAACAAAGAGAACCACGGCAGGAACTACTAAATTGCAGTGGGATGTAATGGATCGGCTTTATCGGGCAATCCGTGAGGTCGACACACATCACGTTATTTCTATTGAGGGTATGTGGTATCCCACGTCGCTCCCAAATCCTAAAAAATACGGTTGGGAAAATGTACTTTACCAATATCACTTTTATAATTGGAACTACGATAAGGGCACTCCAAATTCAACGTTTTATGGCTTTATGCATACTCTTTTTGCATTTTTTGATTATAATGTTCCAAAGCTTGTTGGTGAATTTAGCTTTTTTGATGACAGGGCGGCTTGGAGTAAATATCTTGCACAGTATGACCGACTCGGTTGGGGTTGGACTATTTGGAGCTATAAGATAGTTACTGTCGGTTGGTGGGATAGCTCTTGGGGACTTGTTGTGAATAAGCTCAATCTTCAAAACGATAAGAATACACCAATAGAGGACTATAGACTTAAGCTCGATCTTCGCACCGCGTCATACGATGAAATTTTGAGTGTTTGGTCAAACGAGCAGACAAAATACGGCGGGCAGGATGGCTCCTATAAGCTCTATAAGGACGGAACGCTTTATAATGTTCTAAAAGATTATTTTGCAGATAAATGTGTGGTTTCCGAAAGCGAATTGGTAGATTAATTTGTCAAAAAATAAAATTTGAAAAACCTATTGACAAATGCATAGACAATATGATACAATAATATGCCGCATAATGTCAGGTCGTAGAGAGTGGACGCTTTGGTGACGAAACGAGCCACCCCTGCCTTAGCGAGTCTATAAGAAAGAGAGGTGCTACTTCCATGTTCGCAATTATCATGACAGGTGGAAAGCAGTACAAGGTTAGCGAGGGCGACGTTCTCTTCATCGAGAAGCTCGACGTTAACGAAGGAGAAACAGTTACTTTTGACTGTGTAAAGGCTTTGTCCAATGGCGAAACATTCAAGGTTGGTGCTCCCAACGTTGAAGGCGCTACAGTTACTGCAAACGTTCTTAAGAACGGTAAGGGCAAGAAGATTTATGTTCTCAAGTACAAATCCAAGAAGAACGAAAAGAAGAAGATTGGCCACAGACAGCCTTATACTAAGGTTCAGATCACAGCTATCAACGGTTAATTTTCAAAAAAGGGTCATATTATGACAAAAGTAGTTTTTTTCAGAAGTGGCGGTCAATTTTACGGATTCCGTGAAACAGGACACACCGGCTATGGTGACGAGGGTTACGACATTTTGTGTGCTGCACTTTCGTCAATGACAATGTTGCTTATTAATTCGATTAACGTGGTTTTTGCAGGCGAGCTCGACTACACGGTGGACGAGGGCGCAACCGAAATTATGGTGCAGTCAAAATCCGCACTCCTTGAATTTGAGGAGGACGAAAGAAAAAGATATGCAATCAGTGGCTTGTTTATGTCCTATTACATTCAGCTTAATGACCTTATGGAAGAATATTATGATTATCTTCAGGTCGACATTATTGATAAGGAATACGAAAAGCCGTCGGACAACGACCAATAATGGTCACACAAATTTAAAGTACGGAGGAATAAAGAAATGTTAAGACTTAGTTTGCAGTTCTTTGCTCATAAAAAGGGTGTTGGTTCTACAAAGAACGGCCGTGACAGTGAATCTAAGCGCCTTGGCGTTAAGAAGGCTGACGGTCAGCACGTTGTAGCTGGTAACATCATCGTTAGACAGAGAGGTACAGCTATTCATCCCGGTAACAACGTTGGTATC
>JAGBYG010000219.1 GCA_017628875.1 Clostridia bacterium | reverse complement strand
TCAAATCAGCACTAACCCATGCGATTGTTTTGCTCCGCTTTTTCAAAAGCGGAAGCCCCAGCGGCTTGAGCGATCTTAACTTAACTAACTCCCCGACAAATCAAAATTTAAATATCAACACATTAATTTTATCACTTTTCTTAATAGCTTGCAATAGTTTACAAAAATAAATTAAGAAAATTTGACAAAAAACGATATTTTTCTATTGTAAAATCACAGAAAAAATGGTACAATAATGAAGATATCAAAAATATAAAAAGGAATTATTTATGGACAAAAAGCAGGAACAACTTAAAAAGGAACAAAAAGAAACTCTAAAACTCATCGGTATACTTTCGATTGGTGTATTCATACTTCTCATACTTTCAATAATACTAATGAATAGTCTCACGATGCCCACGGTCACACCCGAGCCAAAATATATCGATATAGATAATATCGAGGGAATGAACCTTAACGATGCAAAAGTGCTCCTTGAAAATGCGGATATCACATACGAAATTATCCCCACGGATAGCAAAACTCCAAACAAAGTTGAAAAGCTCGAATTTGTAGGGGTTACGCTTAGTGATACGGGCAGACTCCGAATCCGAATCGGCACAACGGTTAAGCTCTATGCAAACGAAGTTGCACAAGATAAGGTAATTTATCTCACCTTTGACGATGGCCCAACGCGTGATAACACAGATTACATACTTGAAACCTTGGCAAAATACAATATTAAAGCGAGCTTCTTCGTTGAAGGTCAGGATGTTGCGCTCTACCCCGAAAAAATGCTTGCAACGTTTGATGCAGGACACGTGATAGGATGTCACTCCTATTCACACGTTTTTGCAGACGTCTATGCCTCAACAAATAGCTTTATTGGCGAAGTAAACCAATATGAACAGGCATTGAAAAACGCGCTCGGAGAAGAAAAATATGCAAAGGTTGAAAAACTTATTCGCTTCCCCGGTGGCACAAATAATTCCCTTATTCTTGAACAAAATCCAATGGACTATATTAACGCGGTTCGCGAAAACGGATATAAGATTTATGACTGGACTGCACTCACAGGCGATACGGAAGGCATCACAGAAACCAACGCGATGATTGAGCATATGATGACCACTCTCGCCACCGCAAAGAACAAAAATCAACCACTCATTATCCTTATGCACGATAAATGGCCCGTTAAAGAGAATGATTCTCTCTCCAAAATCATTGACAAACTTATCTCCGAGGGATATTACTTCGATACGATAGATAATTGCCCCGAATATACCTTTGCGGAAAATTAATGATTATATCAAATCAGAGTCTGTAAACGGCTCTGATTTTTTGTTTTAGTCAAATAAATTGGGATTTATCGGTGAGAAGTTACAAAGTAAAGGATTGTCACTTTTTCGAGAAAAAGTAACCAAAAAGCTTTTGTAGCGCTACGCCCGACAGCCGTATAGTTTGAGCAGACTCCACAGACTCCGCGCAACTCGCGTGACTCACTTCTTCGCGCTCGTCACAAATGTTTTTACCGCCCAAGTGCGATAAAAACCGCGCC
>JAGBYG010000218.1 GCA_017628875.1 Clostridia bacterium | reverse complement strand
GGCGCAAAGGTAGGAAGACCTCGCGATATCGCAGAGGGTATTACCGTAATTGGCGCAGGTAACGTAGTTGGTGAGGGCGAGGACATCGCCGACAACCAGATGATTTATTCTGAATAATGAGGTGACGATATGAAAGCAGCAGGACTTATATTCTCTAATATACACGATGCATCTATTCCCGAGTTAACAAAGCCACGTACAATGGCAAGTATTCCTTTTGGAGGCAGATATCGTCTTATCGACTTTGCTCTTTCCAATATGGTTAACTCCGATATCACCACGGTAGGACTTATTACACATAACAATTATCAGTCTCTTCTCGACCACATCGGTACGGGTAAGGACTGGGACCTTGCGCGTCGCTCGGGCGGTATCAGAATTTTACCTCCCTTTATTACAAGCGGTACAAGAGGTGACGATCGCC
Source organism: Clostridia bacterium (assembly GCA_017628875.1). GTDB lineage: Bacteria > Bacillota > Clostridia > Oscillospirales > CAG-272 > RGIG4608. Next base: position 10,283 of record JAGBYG010000218.1, on the reverse strand, counting down.
TTTACAACACAAGACTTCAGGCTCTTGTTGGCGTAAAGAACTTTGTTGAAAATTGCGGAGCGGATAACGTTATCATCTCCGATTGCAATATGATTTGCAATATTGATTTCACAGATGCTCTTGATAATCATATCGCAAATAATGCGGATATTACGATTATCACAAAGCTTGTTAATACAACCGAGCTTAAATTCCCACTTGATAAATATATCAGAGTGGTTATCTCAAATGATAAGAATGAGATCGTTGATTACGTTCCTTACGATAATCAGCAGGGCGAGCTTCATATCAATACGAATATGATGATTATTAAGCGCTCATATCTTCTTTCACTTATCAATGAAGCGGAAGCAAGGGGATACGATAGCTTCTCAAGAGACATTATTATGAGAAATCTTGGCAAGCACCGTTTCTTCTCATTCGAGTATGATGGATATTTTAATTACATCGATTCAATGCAGAAATACTTCTTCTGCAATATGAAAATGCTTGATTCGAGCAAGAGAAAGCTTATTTTCCACGTTAAGAACAGACCCATTTACACTAAGGTTAGAAACTCTGCACCAACAAGATATACCGAAAGCGCGAAGGTTACAAACTCCATCATCGCAGACGGATGCGTTATTGAGGGTGTGGTTGAAAATTCTATTCTCTTTAGAGGAGTTAAGGTTGGCAAGGGAACAGTTATTAAAAACTCCATTCTTTTGCAGAACACTTATACCGGAGATGACGTTTACCTTAATTGCGTTGTTACTGATAAGGATGTAACAATAAAGAACGGTAAAATGCTCTCAGGTCATGAAACCCTTCCTTTCTACATTGGCAAAAGAACTACCGTTTAATTGTTAAGGAGATTGGATATGAAAAAAATATTGTTTGTTGGAGCAGAGGTAATGCCCTTTGCGGCAACGGGCGGTCTTGGTGACGTGCTCGGCTCATTGCCTGCGGCTCTTAAAAAAGAATATAAAGAAAATATTGATATTCGCGTGGTTATGCCCCTCTATGACGCGGTTAAGGCGGAGTGGAGAAATCAGATGAAGCTCGAAGCAGTATTTAATCTCCAACTTGCTTGGAGAAATCTCTACTGCGGAGTTTTGAGTCTTGAAAAGGACGGCGTAACGTATTATTTCATCGACAACGAATATTATTTTAAGAGAGGTGCGCTTTACGGCTACGGTGACGAGGCGGAAAGATATGCTTTTTTCTGCAAGGCAGCGATTGAAATGCTTGGAGTTATAGGCTATTATCCCGACATTCTTCACGCACACGATTGGCAGGCGGCATTGACGCTTCCTTATCTTAACTTTGAGTATCGTTGGAGAAGAGAATATCAAAATATTAAAACTGTGTTTACAATCCACAACATCGAATATCAGGGACAGTTCTCACACGACGTTCTTTCTTACGTGTTTGGCTTTGACTATTCCGATTATCTCGATTATAACGGATGCGTAAACCTTATGAAGTGCGCTATTGAGATGGCTAATATGGTTACAACCGTTAGCCCAAGATATTCTGAGGAAATTAAGAGCGATGAATATTCTCACGGTCTTGCTCCCATACTTAATAAGAACGCACATAAGCTCACGGGAATACTTAACGGTATTGACTATAAGTATTACAATCCCGAAACGGACAAAGAGATATTTATGAACTTCCAGTCAGGTGAGCTTGACAAAAAGGTTAAAAACAAGACAGAGCTTCAAAGAAAGCTTGGACTTCCCGAAAGAGAGGACGTTCCGCTTGTGGCAATTATTTCGCGTCTTGCATCGCACAAGGGACTTGACCTTATTCGCGAGGTGGCTTACGGTCTTGTTGATAATAACGATATGCAGCTTGTTATTCTTGGAAAGGGAGAAGCTCAGTATGAGGAGTTCTTTACCGAGCTTGAACGAAACAGAAATGACAAGGTTCGCGCACTTATGCTCTATGACAGAGATTTGTCAAAGCGCATTTATGCGGCTGCAGATATTTTCCTTATGCCCTCAAAGAGTGAGCCCTGCGGACTCTCTCAAATGATTGCTTCTCGCTACGGTGCAATTCCCGTAGTTAGAGAAACGGGCGGTCTTTATGACTCAATCAAGGGCTATTGGTTGCTTAACGGCACAATCTTAGGCAACGGATTTACCTTTGCCAACTATTATGCAGGTGAGCTTTATGAACGCACTTGTGCTGCTCTTGAGCTTTATCATAATAAAGAATTGTATCCTAAATTTGCAAAGAAGATTATGGATACCGACTTTTCTTGGGGAACATCCGCAAGAAAATACTATATGCTTTACGAAGGAATGTAAGGCAAAAATCGCAAATACCTATTTAATTTTGGAGGACACATGAATTACCAACCCACAGTGAACGAAATCACAGAAAATTTAGAAGGCAAGCTTGCCAGATACTTCGGCTGCACAAGCAAGGAAGCTACAAGAGAGCAGATGTATAAGGCGGCTGCCATGACAGTTAAGGATATTCTCACCGCGAAAAGAGGAGAATACAAAAAGAACGTAAACGAACAAGGCGGCAAAAGAGTGTACTATATGTGCATGGAATTTTTGCTTGGTAGATCTTTAAAGACAAATCTTTGCAATCTTGGACTTGCAAAAAATTATAAGGAATCTCTCAAGGCGCTCGGCTTTGAGCTTGACGATCTTTACGAATGTGAGCCCGATGCAGGTCTTGGAAATGGAGGTCTTGGTCGTCTTGCTGCTTGCTTTATGGACTCCCTTTCATCGCTTGATTATCCTGCAACAGGATTTTCGCTTTGCTATGAGTACGGCTTGTTTAAACAGATGATTATTGATGGAGTTCAGATTGAGCTTCCCGACGTATGGCTTCCCGGTGGAGAAGTATGGCTCACACCCAGAACAGACCGCGTATTTAAGGTTCGCCTTGGCGGACGTGTTCGCGAGGAATGGCGCGAAGACCATATGGAAGTTATTTATGAAAATTGCGAAGAATACGAAGCAGTTCCTTATGATATGATGATATCAGGTGCTGATTCTGAGGCAGTTTCTCAGCTTCGTCTTTGGAAGGCAAGAAATATCCATAACTTCAATATGAACCTTTTCTCACAGGGTGAATATGCAAGATCCCTTGAGGAAGCAACAAATGCAGATATTCTTACCAAGGTTCTTTATCCTTCCGACAATCACACCCAGGGTAAAATCCTTCGTCTTACTCAGCAATACTTCCTTGTTTCTGCATCAATTCAGAGTATTATCCGTGACCATATGGCTGTTTACGGTAATCTTGATAATCTTACTGACAAGGTTGCTATTCACATCAATGATACACACCCTGCGCTCTGTATCCCCGAGCTTATGAGAATTTTCCTTGACGATTATCACTTCTCTTGGGAAAAATCTTGGGATATGGTGCAGAAAATCGTGTCCTATACAAACCACACAGTATTGCCTGAAGCTCTTGAAACTTGGAACGAGGATATCTTCCAGCTCAAGCTTCCAAGAATCCACCAGATCATTAAGGAAATTAATGAAAGATTCTGCAAGGATGCTTGGAATGTATTCCCCGGTAACTGGGATAAGATTTCTAAGCTTTCCGTAATTGGTTACGGTCAGGTTAGAATGGCTAATCTCTCTGTTATCGGTTCACACTCCATTAACGGTGTTTCAAAGCTTCACTCCGATATTCTTAAGGAGTCTACGTTTAAGGATTTCTATAAGATGTATCCCGATAGATTTGAAAACGTAACGAACGGTATCGCTCACAGAAGATGGCTCTGCTACTCCAACCCCGCTCTTGCTTCGTTGCTTGACGATTGCATTGGTACGGGTTATAGACATAACCCCGAAGAACTTGCTAACTTTGCAAAATACGCAGATGACAAGGCAGTTCTTGAACAAATTCGTACAATTAAACACGAAAACAAGAAGGCATTTGCAGATCTTCTTTATAAGAAGACGGGCAGAGTGCTTGATACTCATTCCGTGTTTGACGTTCAGATTAAGAGATTGCACGAATATAAGCGTCAGCTTCTTAACGCGCTTAACATTATCAACCTTTATATTGATATTAAGGAAAATCCTGCTCTTGACGTTCAGCCCCAGACATTCATCTTTGGTGCAAAGGCGGCTCCCGGCTACCAGATGGCTAAGGAAATCATTAAGCTTATCTGCTTTATCAGCCGTGAGATCGAAAACGATCCCATCGTTTCAAAGAAGATTAAGGTTGTATTCCTTGAGGACTACAACGTAAGTATGGCTGAAGCACTTATTCCTTCTGCAGAAATCAGTGAACAGATTTCTCTTGCAGGTAAGGAAGCAAGTGGTACGGGTTGTATGAAGCTTATGATAAACGGTGCGCTTACTATCGGTACACTTGACGGCGCTAACGTTGAAATGCTTGCAGCTGCAGGTAAGGAAAATATGTATATCTTCGGTCTTACCGCTACAGAGGTTGAGGATATTTGGGCAAGAGGATACCACTCGGGCGAGTTCTATGCAAACAATAACCGTCTTAATAAGATTATTGATTGCCTCAACCGTGGATTTGCAGGTCAGTCCTTTGCACATATTTCAAGATACCTTCTTACAGGTATGGGCGTTGCTGACCCCTTTATGTGCCTTGCAGACTTCGAGTCCTATCGCACAACACACGAAAGAATGATTGCAGACTATGCTGATAAGCAGAAGTGGAACAGAATGTCCCTTATGAACATCGCATCTGCAGGATACTTTGCGGCTGACAGAAGTATTGAAGAATACGCGCAAAAATTCTGGAATCTTAGAAAAATCACAGGAAATAAATAATAAATGTATAATCAACAGCAATGTAATGCCTCAACTAACGGAGTTGAGATCATTAAAGAAATAAAAGTTGATTCATTATGGAAAAATGCCTCGTATAGCGGGGCATTTTCCGTAAATGATGATATTAGATATAGAATAAGTATTCCCACGAGCATGGGAACTCAGGGCGTGGTTATGAGAATTAACCGCGACGGTGAGGATTATTGGGATATTCCTCTCACTCTTTCAAGCTTTGAGCTTGGACGCGAGGAGTATGTTGTTGAATTGAATATGCGTACACTTTGCGGTCCTGTTCCCGCGCTCTTTTTCTATGAATTTTTATTTCTTCGCGGAACGAGAACACTTTTTACGCACAGCATAAATAATTTTGATTTTGAGCTTTCATATCATTCCGATTCAAAATTCTCTTTGCTTGTTTATGAAGATTATTTTCACGCAAAGGAATGGTTTGGCAAGGGAATTATGTACCATATTTTCATTGACCGATTTGCAAAAGGGGATATTGCACCCTATTATCGCGACGATTATATAATCAACGAGGATTGGTATAACGGTGTTCCTCAATATGCTAAAAATCAGGGAGATAAGCTGAAAAATAATATGTTTTTTGGTGGAAATCTTAAGGGTATAGAGGATAAACTCGATTATCTTGAGAGTTTAGGCACTAAAGTGATTTATCTTAGCCCGATTTTTAAGGCGTATTCTAACCACAAATATGATACGGGCGATTATATGAAGATCGACGAAATGTTTGGTGGTGAGGAGGCATTCCTTTCTTTGCTTGAAAAGGCAAAAGAAAAGGGAATCAGCATAATTCTTGACGGTGTTTTCAATCACACCGGTGACGATAGCTTATACTTTAATAAATATAGAAAATATATCTCAAACGGCGCTTGTAACTGTGAAAATTCCAAATATCGCGATTGGTATATCTTTAAAACATATCCTTGTGACTACGATTCTTGGTGGGGCATTGACATTTTGCCAAAGCTTAATCAGAATAACGAAGATTGCCGCAATTTCTTTGTTGGAGAGGGCGGAGTTATTGAAAAATATACTAAAATGGGAATTGGCGGTTGGCGTCTTGACGTTGCCGACGAATTGCCTGATGAATTTTTGTATCAGCTTCGTGATAGAGTTCACAAGAATTCTGACGGACAGGGAATTGTTATCGGCGAGGTATGGGAAAATGCTGCGGTAAAGAGCGCATACGGACACAGAAGAAACTATTTCCACGGACGTCAGCTTGATAGCGTAATGAATTATCCGCTTCGTAACGGAATTATAGATTTTGTAACCTATGGAAGCGCAGAATTGCTTTATAACGTACTTATTGAGCTTTATTCCTCTTATCCAAGATGTGTAAGCGATTCTCTTATGAATATTCTTGGCACTCACGATACCGAAAGAATATTGACCGTGCTTGGAGACAATTTCCGTCCCGATGCATCAAACGATCATCTGGCGGTTATGCGAATGAGCGCGCAGGAAAGGGACGTTGCAATTCAAAGATTGAAAATGGCTTCGATTTTGCAATATACGGTTTATGGTATTCCGTCCGTATTTTATGGCGATGAAGCAGGTCTTGAGGGTTATCACGATCCCTTCTGTAGAAGGACTTATCCTTGGGGTAGAGAAAATACCGAGCTTTTAGAGCATTACAAGAGACTCGGTGAGCTCAGAAATATCGAAAAGGCATTTGATAGAGGAGATTTTCGTGTATTAGAGCACGGAAAGGAAACACTTACCTTTGAAAGAAGAAAAGATGACTCCCGCGTTATCGTTATTGCAAACGGCGGTGAGAATATTTATCGCACTCGAATTGAGGGTAAATGGATTGATATGCTTTCTTTTGAGAGCTTTGAAAATTACATCACAATTCCGCCTCACAGCGCTCGAATTTTGAAGCAAATATAGATTTTTTGGTCATCACTTTGGTGGTGACCTTAAAATTTTTATAAAAATGCGAAAAAAGTTATTGATATATGGATAAAATTGTGTTAATATTATTATAGGAAAATATTGCTTATTGTAGGTTTTATATGAAAATAATAAAAATAATTGCTTTGTGCCTGATTGTTGTTTGTTTTTTTGCTTCTTGCTCAAACAATTCTGATAAGATAAGAAATACGGGTATTTTGGCTAATGATGAGGCGATTTCATCCATCAAGCAAGAGATTGAGGACAAGGAAAACTCATATCTTGCGGCAGAGGGGGACGTTTTTTGGACTTCTTCAGGCACGAATTGGCACCAGAGCTATAAATGCAGTTATCTTTCAAATTCCAAAACAATTTATCACGGCACGATTGAAGAAGCCAAGCTTGAGGGCAAGGTGAAGGCGTGTGAAAGATGCTCTAAGGTTGAATAAAACAGTCCATATACTAAACGGAGGGAATAATATGATTATCAAACTCGCAGAAAAAAAGGATATTGACAGAATAATGCAAATAATTGCTGATGCTCGCGAGAGTATTGGACGTCTTGGAATAGATCAGTGGCAATACGGATATCCCACAAGGGATATTGTTAAAGAGGATATTATGCTTGAAAGAAGCTTCGTTGTGGTGGAAAATGACGAAATTTGTGCAACCTTTGCGCTTATGCTTCACGGAGAGCCGACGTATAAGAAAATTTATTGCGGTGCGTGGATTTCCGACGGGGAATACCTTGCTTTACATAGAATAGCTATTGATAGTGTGCATCGTGGTAAGGGAGTTGCAGAGAATATTGTATCATTCCTTTCCGAATATGCTAATGAAAATGGATATTCAAGTGTTCGCGTTGACACTCATCAGGGCAACTTGCCAATGAGAAAGATGCTCGAAAAGAACGGCTTTGAATATTGCGGCACGATTCGTCTTCTTGACGGTCAAGAGCGCGTGGCATACGAAAAGCTTGTGTAGGTGAATTATGGCAGATAAAAGTTCAGTTAAAATAATAGCGCAGAACAAAAAGGCATACCACGATTATTTCGTAGAAGAAAAATACGAGGCGGGTATTGAGCTTTTTGGTACAGAGGTGAAAAGTATTCGCGCGGGCAAGGTGAACGTTAAGGAATCCTATTGCGATATTAAGGATGGCGAGGTTTTCGTTCTTGGTATGCACATCAGTCCCTATGAGCAGGGAAACGTGTTTAATAAAGACCCCCTGCGTCCGAAAAAGCTTTTGCTTCACAAAAGAGAAATACTCAAACTTTTTGGACTTGTTGCTCAAAAGGGATATACGCTTGTTCCTTTGCAGGTATATCTTAAAAATTCAAGGGTAAAGGTTGAAATCGGTCTTTGCCGAGGCAAAAAGCTCTATGATAAACGCGACGATATGGCGCGTAACGATGCAAAGCGCGATATGGAACGCGCATTTAAATCACATAATGATTAAGGCGGACAGGTTATGAATATCAGTTTCGACAATCAAAAATATATTGAATTACAATCAAAGCATATTAAGGATAGAATAGAACAATTCGGTGGTAAGCTCTATCTTGAATTTGGCGGTAAGCTCTTTGATGACTATCACGCATCTCGTGTGCTTCCCGGGTTTAAGCCCGACTCAAAGCTTCAAATGCTACTTCAGCTTAAGGATAGAGCCGAGATAGTTATTGTTGTAAATACCGATGATATTGAAAAGAATAAAATACGCGGTGACCTTGGAATAACCTATGACCTTGACGTGCTTCGTCTCATAGATGCATTCCGAAATGTTGGACTTTACGTTGGAAGTGTTGTGCTTACGCGGTTCGAGTCTGTACACCCTGCGGTTGCCAAATTCGAGCGAAAATTAAAGGAGCAGGGTATTAAGATATATCATCATTATACCATACCCGGGTATCCTTCAAACGTTGAAAAGATAGTCAGCGATGACGGTTTTGGTAAAAACGAGTATATTGAGACCGAAAGAGAGCTTGTTATCGTTACGGGCCCCGGCCCCGGAAGCGGAAAAATGGCAGTTTGTCTTTCGCAGCTTTATAATGACAATAATAAGGGAATTAAGGCGGGATATGCGAAGTTTGAGACATTCCCGATTTGGAACAAGCCGCTTCGTCACCCTGTAAATCTTGCTTATGAGGCGGCAACTGCCGACCTTAATGACGTGAATATGATTGACCCCTATCACCTTGAAAAATACGGTGAAATGGCAGTAAATTATAATCGCGACGTTGAGATTTTCCCCGTGCTTGATGCGATTTTTAAGGGAATTTATGAGGGTAATTCTCCATATTTTTCACCTACCGATATGGGCGTTAATATGGTTGGAAATTGTATAATTGACGATGAAGGCGCGTGTGATGCTTCCAAGCGCGAGATAGTTCGTCGTTATTACGATGCGCTTTGCGCGTGCCGTGACGATGATACCGAAAGAAACAGAAATGCCGTTCAAAAAATTGAGCTTTTGATGCAGCAGGCGGGAATTTCAAAGGATTACCGCAAGGTTATTGCTGCGGCAAAGGAAAAGAGCGCAGGAACGGGTGTCCCCGCAGCGGCAATTGAGCTTCCCGATGGAAGAATTATCACGGGTAAGTCAACCGATTTGCTTGAAAGTGTATCTGCAATGCTTCTTAATGCACTCAAATCAATAACCGGTATTCCCGACGAGATACATTTGCTTGCGCCCGAGGTAATCGAGCCCGTGCAAAAGCTTAAGTGTCAGTATCTTTCAAGAACCTATAAGAAATTGAATGTAAATGAGATACTCATCGCGCTTTCAATCAGCGCGCATACGTCAGCAACTGCGGCATACGTGCTTAAGCACCTGCCACAACTTGCGGGATGCGACATCCACTCAACTGTAATGCTTCCAAGCGCAGATATGGAAGTCCTCAAAAAGCTCGGACTTAACGTTACCTGCGAGCCGAAGTATCAGATTAAAGAGATTTTTATTGGGTAATAGAATAAAACAAAAGTGCTGTCCCGAAAGACAGCACTTTTTGTTTTAATTAGTGGTGGACCCGAGGGGAATCGAACCCCTGTCCGAAAACCTCTTGATATGACCTTCTCCGTGGGCAGTCAGTTTTTATTTCTTCCCACTACGCGCCGCCAACTGACAGGCAACGCGCAGTCCGTAGCACCTTTCTGCTTGATCGGTTCAGGTGCGACCACCGATGCAAGTTCACCACTACGATGACGCTCAGTCCGCAGTCGTGGTCCTCTGCGGAGGAACGGGTGACCCGCAGGTCACAGCACTGCCAATTGAAGCGCCCTAAGGCGCGTCAATTAGGCAGCCATAGCAACAGAATTGTTGTCGTTTAATTTTAAAGTTGAGCAGTTATCGGGATTACTCAGCCCGCCACGCTTATCATACCTCAAAATCCCCGTCGAAACCATTACGAGCCCGTGTATGATGCTTTATATTACCACATTTTTAAAAAATAATCAATAGATTTTTGTCAAAAACAAATTTTTCTTGATATTTATATTAAAATATGGTATTATTAAAATAGTGAGGTGATCTTGTGTTTTTTAATATATTCAAAAAGAAAACTACGTATCCCGAAAATGCCAAATATCAGCTTGGTGATT
>JAGBYG010000217.1 GCA_017628875.1 Clostridia bacterium | reverse complement strand
TAGCAATATCCTTACACTTTGTAGTAGCAAATCTCAGATTTTCGAGGGAAGGAGAAAATCGTTATGTGTTGTTTTGCTTAACAAAACAACACGATTTGCGCGAAATCTTGCGCGATAGCTCTACAAAAAGTTTTGCGGAGCTTTTTCAAAAGCGACCATTTTTGTTTTAGTAACTTCTCCCCGATAAATCAAAATTTAAAGTGCAGAATATTTTTTAAAAAGCTATTGTAATTTATCCCAAAATATGATAGAATATCAAAAACAGAGTAGGGTTTTGCGCGTAAAGTGCCGCGGGGACGGGGAGTTGCCCGGCGGACGAAAGAAAATCTGCGGTGCAAAATTCGCATCCCGCTGTGAAAATAGGAAACTTACGCGTCCTCTTTTCTTTTGTGGGAAAGGAGGAGCTTTTTTATGCAAAAAGAAAAACAAAATAGTATTTTTTCCGCAGGGTATTGGCACGAGGCAACACATCAGCTAAAGGACGTAAAAATGATAACGGTTGCCGCGCTCATCGTTGCGCTGCGAATTGCAGTAAAATTTTTAAAAATACAACTCGCACCAGGACTCAATATCTCTCTTGATGGGTATGTTAACTCACTCGGCTCGATTGTTTATGGCCCTGTTGTGGGGCTTGTGGTGGGAGCTATAAGCGACACCCTCGGCTGCCTTATTACAGGGCGAATGGGTGAGTATTTTCCACCATTCGTACTTGTTGAAATGTCAAGCTCGTTTATTTTCGCGCTTTTCTTTTGGAGAAGAAAGATCAATATTCGAAGCACTATGACGGCAAAATTCACCGTCAATTTTGTGTCAAATATAATATTGACTTCAATTTTCAATAAGTGGATGTACTTTATCTATTACGGACTCGAAAAAGCACAAGCATATAACATCATTAACGGTACAAGAATCGTGAAAAATCTTGTTATGTTCCCACTTGAAGCAACACTCATCGTGGCAGTTTTCACTTTTGCCCTACCCGTCTTGACAAGATTAAAGCTTGTGGACAAAAATCTGTGCTACCTCGAAAAACCGTCAACCAAACGACTTGTGTTGGAGCTTGTTGGCTTCACCGCCCTTTCGGTTGCGTTGATTGTTTTCTATGTTTTCTTCCTGAAAGATTTTGTTTCGGGATTGAATATTAAAATTTGGTAATCAAATCCTTGTAAAAACAAGCAGGAGCTTTTGAGAAAGCTCCTGCTTATTTTATCTATCAATGGGCTCACATAAAAAGGTCTGGCGGAAATGCTCACAAGGACACGTTTGGGAAGCATTCATTTATGCAAGAGCCAAAGAAAACGGCACGGGCTGTCCCGTTTGCGACAGAAAAACCAAGAACAACTCAAACAAATAACGGAAAGACCTATCCCCCCGTTAAATTGGGATTTATAGGGGAGTTAAAAAAGTTGCATTGAGCAAATGGGGAAACTCCCTCAGTCACCTTACGGTGACAGCTCCCTCTGCGGAAGGAGCCTTCTCTAAGGCAATCTTTCGTATGTAGCCATATAGTTCAAATTATTAGACATTACAAG
>JAGBYG010000216.1 GCA_017628875.1 Clostridia bacterium | reverse complement strand
GGATGCTGAACCACGAATATCACGGCAAGGGTTACGCCTACGAGGCTGCTCGCGCCTTTTTCTATTATCTTTTCAATGAGAAGGGTGCACGTCGCATCTATGCCTAAACCGAGGATTACAACGTGGCAAGTCAGAAGCTCTGCGAAAAGCTCGGTATGCGCCGAGAGGGGCTATTTATGGAGTTCGTGAGCTTTGTGAAAGACGAAGACGGCAATCCCATTTATGAAAATACCTATCAGTATGCGATACTGAAAAGGGAATGGGAACAGGATGGTAAATAAGCATTTGACGGAGATATCGAAAATGAACATAGAAAAATACAGAAAGCATATGACAGCAGAAATGCTGATGGGACCTAACAGTCTAAGAATTTTGGAAGAATTGCTTATTAAGCACCCTTTTACAAGTTCAGCCAATGCCTCGGTGCTTGACTTGGGTTGCGGCAAAGGCTTGACAAGTCTTGCTATTGCCAACGAAACTGGTGCAAAGGTGTATGCAAATGACCTTTGGATTTCGGCAGAGGATAACGCAAAACGCTTCAGCGAGTGGGGGGGGTGGGCAAACAAATCATCCCCGTACACGAGGATGCAAATGAGTTGCATTTTGACAAAGGGCAGTTTGGCGCATTGTTTAGCATCGATGCCTATCACTATTTTGCAACGAAAAAAGGCTTTTTTGAAGAAAAAATATTGCCTTTTTTAAGTGATAAAGCGGTAGTTTTGATTGGTGTTCCCGGCATAAAGGACGAATTTACAGGTCGTTCGGAGGAACTACTTTCCGATTGGCTTGGCGATGAAGCGTATATGTTCCAAAGCCCAAGCACTTGGCGTGAGATTATCGGTAACAACGATAGAATTGAAGCCATTGAAACTTGGAAGATGGAATGCTTTGATAGCGCTTGGAACGAGTGGTTTGCTACCGAACACAAGTATGCCTTGGGCGACAAACAGTTTTTTGACAAACTTATCAAGCCGTACACTTGCTTTGTTGGCATCTATATAAAGCTTAAATAACTATCAAAATTCAATTTGTAGGTGTAATATGATAAAGGAACTTATGCACGATCCGATATTCCTTGCAGGGAAGTCGGATGTCGCAACAAAAGAAGATTTGCAGGTCGCACAGGACTTGCTTGATACGCTGATGGCGCACAAGGAAAGCTGCGTCGGCATGGCGGCGAATATGATTGGTGTTCGTAAACGAATTATCGCGTTTCTTGATGAGAGCGGACGAGCTCCTACATACACGGTGATGCTCAATCCCGAGATTATCAAGAAGGACGGCACATACGACACCGAGGAAGGTTGCCTGTCTCTTCTCGGCGGTCCGAGACCTTGTAAACGTTATAAATCCATCAAGGTCAAGTATCAGACCTTGGAATTGCAAACCCGCATTAAGAACTACACCGGCTGGACGGCACAGATTATCCAGCACGAGGTAGATCATTGTAATGGGATTCTTATATGATATACCGATAATGCGTATTTAAGCGAGTTATTGGAAAAGAGGACAGTATTTATGAGTATATTAAATCAATTGGAAAATGCAGGCGGCTATTCAGGAATAGAACACAGGATTAAAGAAATTGAAGTTGCTGTGCCTAATTCTAATGACATTACTTTACGTGGCCGATTTTTTTATTTGACTT
>JAGBYG010000215.1 GCA_017628875.1 Clostridia bacterium | reverse complement strand
GACGTAAATTTTCGATAAAACACGAGTGTTTTATCGGTACAAATAACAAAATATCCTTATGAAAATAAATTTTCAACGGACATTTTATTATTCGTACTACGAAAACCAAACCGTTGGCTTGGTTTTCTAAAATTTACTTTGACTATGCGTAGCCGTTTTGATAGCGATATGGCTACAATTACAGTAGCAAATCACAGATTTTGCGAATATATGAGCGAAATCGTTATGTATTGTTTGATTTCAATCAAACAATACGATTTGCGCGAAATCTCTGGCGAAAGCGCCATAAAAGTTTTGCCGGGGTTATAGGGGGCGGTTTTTCAAAAAAGCCCCCTAAATCTTTACTTTCTAACTTTCTTCTTTTTATTAGTCGAAAAACCAAACTTACCGATTCTTTTGCCAAGCTCGAAGTATTCTCCATGGGCATAGGCAACGAGATTTGCTTTATCAAGGCGCATTTTATCGTCCTTATCGAAAAGGTTTTCGTCAACGTTCACGGCAACGATGTCTGCCATAAACATATCGTGCGAGCCGAGTGGGATAATATCGGTCACCTTACATTCGATGGACACGGGACACTCGTCGATCATAGGAGCATCGACCTGTGTTCCCTTCACCTTTGTGAGCTTACATTTTTCAAATTTATCAACCTTTTTGCCCGTATAAATTCCGCAATAATCCGCCTCTTTGACGAGGTTTGAAGGTGTGAGATTGATAACAAACTCGCCCTTTTCCTTGATTATATTATAGGAATGTCTTGTCGGGCGCACGGAAATATAGGTTTTTGGGGGAATGGTGTTGAGAATTCCCGTCCAACCTATCGTGATGATGTTGGAATTTTCCATATCACCGCAGGAAACCATTGTGGGCGGAAGCGGACAAACAAGCGCGCCGCCGCGTAAAGTTCTTTTTGCCATTATTCCGTGATTTCCTCAATAGTTGTGATAACTACGTCTTTTCTTGGGCAGTCCTGATACATCCACATCTTAACTGTTGTGGGAACATTCGCAATTTTGTCGATAACATCAAGTCCCTCATAAACCTTGCCAAATGCCGCGTAATGACCGTCAAGATGGGGCGCGCGAGCGTGCATAATAAAGAATTGGGATGAAGCAGAGTTGGGAGCACTTGTTCTTGCCATAGAAAGAACTCCTCTTTCGTGCTTCAAATCGTTTTTAAAACCGTTTGCACGGAATTCGCCCTTGATGGATTTTGCTTCCTTTTGCTCGAAATTTGTGTCAAAGCCACCGCCCTGAATCATAAATCCAGGAATTACGCGGTGGAAGATAAGTCCGTCAAAGAACTTCTCACGAACAAGGTTCATAAAGTTTTGAACGGTTGCGGGCGCTACGTCGGGATAAAGCTCTGCGTACATTTCTCCAAAGCCCTCAACCACAATTTTAATTTTTGGATTACTCATGGTGTTAATTCTCCTTTATACGTTGATTTCGTTAATTTTTTCTTCATAAGCAAGAGCGAAAAGCTCGTTTATTCTTCCCTTTTCACCCTTTAAATAGAGATAGCCGAAAAGCGCTTCCATTCCCGTTGCCATTCGATATTGACCGACGGTTGCACTCTTTGGAACGTTGGTGTGGCCGATATTTCTGCCCCTGCGATATGCCGCGTTTTCTTCTTCAGAAAGAAGTGGCAGAATTGTCTTCATCGCGTCCGCTTGCGCCTCTGCCTTGACAAATAAAAGTGCTGTGCTGTTTAAATTTTTTGCGGATGAAACGCCCTTTTCTACAAGCATTTCTCTTACGCAAAGCTCAATTACACTGTCGCCAAGATATGCGAGCGCCGCCGCGCTCATCTCCTCAATAGGTTTTGCCATTTTTCTACCTCTTACAAACATTTATCTATTTTAATAATATCATAAGGAACGTGAATTGTCAATATTTAGTTGTATTTCAAATTTTGATTTGTCGGGGAGTTAGTTGAGTTAAAACCGCTCAAGCCGCTCGGGCTCCCACTTTTGAAAAAGTGGGTCAAAACAATCGCGTGGGTTGGTGCTGACTTGACGTAAATTTTCGATAAAACACGAGTGTTTTGTCGGTACAAATAACAAAATATCCTTATGAAAATAAATTTTCAACGGACATTTTATTATTCGTACTACGAAAATCAAACCGATGGCTTGATTTTCTAAAATTTACTTTGATTATGCGTAG
>JAGBYG010000214.1 GCA_017628875.1 Clostridia bacterium | reverse complement strand
TTTAGAATATTTTTAGCGCATAATAGTCTTGTACTATTGTGCGCTTTTCGTTTTGAGCTTAATTTCAAATTTTGATTTATAGGGGCGTTTAAGATTAGCACAAACACGCGGCTCCCTCTGTCGAGGGAGCTGGCACCGTAAGGTGACTGAGGGAGAGTTCTTAACAAAAAGTTACTTTAAATAGCGTTCTCTCCCTCCGTCGCGGACGAGCCGCGCCACCTCCCTCGTCAGAGGGAGGCAAGTGTTTGCGTATTAAAACTGCTCGTTAAATCCCAATTTCTATATCTACATACCAAAATCAAAGGAGAAAGAATATGATAAACAACAAACCACAAATATACCGATGCTGTGCAAGGGAGATACTCGACTCACGCGGAAAGCCAACTGTTGAAGCAACCGTTGTATTAAATGACGGAACGGTTGGTGTGGCTAGCGCGCCTTCTGGCGCATCAACAGGCAAATATGAAGCTCTTGAGCTTCGTGACGCAGAAAAGGAGCGTTATCACGGATACGGTGTGCAGGAAGCCGTAGCGCACGTCTGCAAAAAGATTTCCCCTGCTCTTTACGGTACTTATTCCACCGACCAAGCGCAAATTGACAAGCTTCTTTGCGAGCTTGACGGAACAGAAAACAAAGGCAAGCTCGGTGCAAACGCAATTCTTGCCGTATCTCTTGCCTGTGCACGAGCAAGTGCTAATTATTACCACATTCCAATTTATCGATATATTGGTGGAATAACATCATACAATATGCCAATTCCAATGTTCAATATCTTAAACGGTGGGGCTCATTCCTCAAATAATATCGAAATTCAGGAGTTTATGATACTTCCTGTCGGTGCAAAAAGCTTTTCACACGCACTTCAAATGGGAAGCGAAATATATCATCATCTTGGCAATATTTTAAAGGAAAAGGGATTTTCGGCAAATGTCGGTGACGAGGGCGGATATGCTCCCGACCTCCACGATGATGAGGAAGCTCTTGATATGATAGTCGAGGCCATTGGGCGAACCCCCTACACCACGAATGAGATCAAAATCGCGCTCGACGTGGCATCAAGCGCGTGGGATGAAGGTGGTGGAATTTATCGCACATTGAAGGGGAAAGTGGAATTTACAACCGAGGACCTAATTTCCTACTACGAACGACTTATTGAAAAATATCCTATAATTTCAATCGAGGATGGGCTCGGTGAGGACGATTTTGAGGGTTGGCAGGAGCTTACAGCTCGGCTTGGCAATAAAATAATGCTTGTTGGCGACGATTTGTTCGTCACAAATCCTGCGCGCTTTTCCGATGGCATTGAAATGGGGCTTGGAAATGCAATCCTTGTCAAGCCGAATCAGGTAGGAACGCTTACCGAAACCATCCACACAATCAGAATTGCAAAGGAAAACGGATACCGTTTTATCCTTTCACATCGCTCGGGAGAAACCGAGGACACAACACTTTGCGACATTGCCGTGGCAATGGGTGCACCCTTTATCAAGGCAGGTGCGCCCTGCCGTGGTGAGCGAATTGCCAAGTATAATCGACTGCTTCGTATTGAATCCTCCCTTTCAGATAGCGCAGAATATAGCGAAATTCAAAATTTCTCAAGAAAAATAAAATAAAATTTGAATTTTTTTCAAAAATCTCTTGCTTTTTTGTTTGTTCTATGCTATAATATCTACTGTTCGTAAACTATTTATGTAAATTGTGCGTTTTATAACGCTTTATCAGGAGGTGTCACTATGGCAAAATGCAGTGTTTGTGGAAAAGGCGTTGTTTTCGGTCAGAACGTTTCTCACTCTAACCGCAAGACAAACAGAACTTGGAAGCCCAACATCAGAAAGGTAAAGGCAATCGTTAACGGCACTCCCGTTACTGTTGCAGTTTGCTCTCGTTGCCTTCGTTCAGGCAAAGTTAACCGTGCTTAATTAGCGTAAAAAGCTTGGCAGACCGTGAAATCGAGTCTGCCCTTTTTATTTTTTCAATTTCAAATTTTGATTTATCGGGGGCGGGCGATTCGTGAATCGCCCCTACGATATATGATGTTGCTGGGTTGTAGGGGCGAT
>JAGBYG010000213.1 GCA_017628875.1 Clostridia bacterium | reverse complement strand
TCAACCAACAAAACACTCTTATGAAAACGAGTTTTCAACGAGTATTTTATTGTTTGAACTACGAAAATCAAACCAATGGCTTGATTTTCTAAAATTTACTTTGACTGTACACTCGACTTTTGATAGCAAAATAACTATGCTTTGCAGTAGCAAATCACAGATTTTCGAGGTGCCTGTTCTACACCGAGAGAATCGTTATGTGTTGTTTGGTTGCGCCAAACAACACGATTTGCGCGAAGTTTTACCGCGAAGCTGATTAAAAGTTTTGCGGAGCTTTTTCAAAAGCGACTATTTTGTTTTTAACTAACTACTCGATAAATCCCAATTTATACGCATCTATAATAAAGTAAAGCCCAAAAATTCACGGCATTTAAGTGTCACACATCCGTGAAGATAAACTTCCGAGCCGTAAAATTTTGAGCAAATTTTCACTATTATTTTATGACAAACTAAACCCATTCGACATAAATTTTCAAAAAAATGAAGGGAGATAGATTATGATCTACATAGCACCATCACTTCTTGCAGCAGATTTTTCAAATCTTGAAAAGGAAATAGAAAAGGTACGTCAGGCAGGCGCCCATTATTTGCACCTTGACGTTATGGACGGTGCATTCGTGCCAAACATCAGCTTTGGACCACCTGTTATTGAGTCGATAAGAAAGAAATCGAAATTGTTTTTCGATGTTCACTTGATGATCAAAAATCCTCAAAGATACATTGAAAATTTTGTTCGCGCAGGAGCGGACCTCATCACAATTCATTATGAAAGCACATCTCGTCCCAAGGATGCGATTATGAAGATCAAGGAGTACGATATGAAGGCAGGTCTTGCGATTTCGCCAAACACTCCCTATGAAGTAGTGCTTCCCTATCTTCATCTTGTTGATATGGTGCTTGTTATGACAGTTGAGCCCGGTTTTGGCGGTCAAGCATTCATTCCCGAAATGCTTGAAAAGGTACGCAAGATAAGAGAATATGCAAACGCAAACAATATTAAAATTGATATTGAGGTTGACGGTGGTATCAACGAGCATAACGCTCATCTTGCTATTGAGGCAGGTGCAAACGTTCTTGTTGCAGGATCGGCTATTTTCCGTTCCAAAACTCCTGCACAGGTAATCAAAAAAATGCAGGTAGAACCAAAAGAACCAATCGAAGAAACAACCACCATTACTAAAACATCAAAATCCACAAAAATAGTAAAACATAGATAACACTTGACTTATCGTGGGTTTTGTGCTATACTTATTTTAATAAAATTGACGGAGGAAATATATATGAAGCTTGTAGAAGGCAAATATTTACAATATAAAGATAAACCCCTTGTTCGCGAGGGCAACACTATCTGCTATGGAGATAAGGCGGAAAAATGCTTCCTGCTTCTTGAAATTATGTCCTATAAAAAGGACGAAGCAAGCGGTGAGGACCTTCCCGATAAGATTCTTATTCAGGTAATCGACTCAAACGACCCCAACAAAATTATTAAGCAGGGCGACAAAACAGGCCTTTACGATGCATTCTCCTTGGGTCTTGTTTGGCTCGAAAGAGAGCTTAATGCGAAATAGAATGAATATAAAAAACACCTTGTATGATACAAGGTGTTTTTTGTGTAAAATTAATATTCTTTATCATCATTTGGCAAAAGCGCGTCTTCGTTTTCAAGACTCAAAAGCCCAAGTCCCAATTTTATGGTCTCACCGCACCATCTACAAACCGCGTCTTCGCCGAATATTGCCTCGCCGTAACATCCTTCAATTACCGAATCTCCGCAAGAGCATTCTTTTCTGTGGCTTTTCCCTTTAAGCAAGGGAGTATATGTATAAGAATGAACGTGATTAGTTTCTATTCTGTAACTGCATTCTTCACAAATTTTATATTCACCGATAACGTTAAAGCTATGGCTTTCACTCTTGCGAGCACCACATTCACAATATGCATAATGATCTGCTGAATTTAAAAAGCTATATCTGTATGTATATTCATGTTCTTTAGCTTGTCTTTGATATCCACAAGCGCGACACTTTTCGTAGCAGAAATTATACACCTCGTAATCGTGTTCCTCGGTGTATGTTTTTCCGTTAAATGAATATGTATGATATACATCATTAATAGAATTCAAATCCGCTTCATAATCATCACCACCATCGTGTAAAATAGGTATAGCATTTTCATATGCAGCTACTTCTGCAGGCCACACAACGGATCCCCAATCATTGTTATCGTCTTGATCCAAATAAATTCCTTGCGAAAAATATGCAGCCCAAATCAATTCAGCGCAATACCACACATCAACATCAGAAGCGTTTCTCTTCCAAGTTTTTAAAAACCATGCATCTCCCAATTGTGTTTGAGCCCAAGCTATAGCTCCCTGAATTTGCGTTTTGGTTGCATCCGTTAATCTATAAATTTCTACATCCTTTGATTCAAAACGCGCTGGGGTCATTAATCCGTACGTAACGCCATCCGTATAAGATTCAATAATTATTACATAATGTTGATCCCGATTTTCATCATAAACAACATCATATACCATTGCTATGTGTCCAACTATATCTCCAATAAATGCTCCATTTGGCTCATAAATTATATCTCCGGGTTTTAAATGCGTCAACAATTCGGGCATTTGCGTGTAATCAATTTCTACATACTCATCTTCATCAAAAATAGGAACACCATCATTATCTAACTCTACCCCATACCATTTCTCATCTGTATTATTATCTCCTCCCGGTATGCTTCTAACAGAATTTTCTTGATTGTCAGTTTCATAAACATTCTCATATGTATGTTCATCTTCTAAATTCTGATTGTAGTCTGCATAAATATTAACCTGTGAAAATACTAATGCAACCAAAATTATCATTAAAGTTGCCGTAATTATAAATACTCTTTTCATAACAAATCTCCTTTATCTTACTAAATTTCATACTCTTTTTTAATAAATAGAATACTTTATAGTTGAACATCTATATCGAATTATCAATCTATCTCCATAAAATAAAACAACTGAATATCTTCCGTTTGAAAACTCAATGCTTTTTTCACTATCAACACTTAATTCAAAACCTAAACTATTCATCACTTCAACGAATTCATCGCGCGTAGAATTCAGAGTTAATCCCCAAACATAAACATCGGGATCAGTAATCATAATATTTATTATTCTTCTAACACCAAAATCAGTAAACGGATATCGTCCAAGAGTATAAACAACAGCAGCTTGGGGCGCTACTATCTCACCATTTTCATTGGTTGCCGCCTTATATTCTTTTGCTAAAAATGATTTTTTGTTATCATCAGATTTACGATTAATTTCTGTTAAATTATCTGTGTCAAGAGTATCCAAAAGCCAATATTCGAGATTTGTATCCTCGGGCTTTTCGATTTTTACGTCGTTGCTACTTCCACAAGACGATAGCAAAAGCGTGAGTGTGCATAATAAAAGTGTTAGTGCAATGATTTTTTTCATAATGAAAATCTCCTTTAATTTTTTATTTTATTTTAACACATTTTAACGTAATGTGTCAACATTTTTTGTCGAATGCTAATAGCGATGAAAGACAAACAAATATTTATTTTTTGCTTTCATAAAATTTCTCCTTTCGGTATAATATATTCCTTTTCAAAAAGGCAAAATTTTACCCATTTTAAAAAGTGTTCTAATATATAATACCGATTTTTTTTGGAAAATTCTTCAAATTTTTCTGACTTTTTTTGAAATTGTGCAAAAATTGTTATAATTTTACAATTTGTTAACATTTTGGGTTTGTCGAGGCGGGCGATTCGTGAATCGCCCCTACGTTGTATGATGTTGCTTGGTTGTAGGGCGATTCACGAATCGCCCGCCTCAAAAATAAATCCCAATTTGCCTATATAACTATAGTCAAGATTTTTTCAAAAAAGTGTAATGATTTTGCAAAAAATATCATAAAAAAAATAAAAAAACAACAAAAAACGCAGAGTTAATGCGTAAGTGCCCGACTCTGCGTTTTGGCTTACATAAGAATATTGGCTTTTACACTATATTCACATATCATATTATTTGCTTTAGCAACACAAATCAAATAGCAAAAAACACCTGCATATTGAGAAAAAAAAGGTATAGCAGCCAACAATTATAGGCGAGAGATAAAAAGAAGGATAGCTTTGATACACTCGCAAAGCAAATTGTGGCGCAAATGCTACAAAAAAGACAAAGAGCACAGGTGCAAATCGACACTAAAAACAAACGCGCGCAAAAGAATAGCGGGTACCACGCATATCCAAGCGCAAGACAAATCACAAGCCACATAGCACCTTGATATTTCTTCTCACCACAACAGTAAAAACGATTGCCAAGAGCTACGCCCAAAGCAAGACCCACTATTGCATAAGATATACTAAAAAGCAACACCATAAGCCAAGTCGGTGGCACGATATTTCGTGCGCCTATGTAGTGAAGCGTGGTAAGTGGACTGCCGCTTACCCACCTCACAAACACAGCAATAAAATTGAGCAAAAGCGGAGTTATCACAACCACTTTCTTGTTCGTACTGTCATATTCTCGCATCACACTATCAAACGGATTTTTTTGTTTTTTCTTCGACATATATAAACTCCCCATATAGATATTCTATATATCTTATGGGGAATTTGTTGTTTTAATGATAAATTGGGATTTATCGGGTAGAAGTTAGTTAAGAAAAAATTAGGGGGATTTTGAAAAATCCCCCTATAACCCCAACACTTTTATGGCGCTTTCGCCAGAGATTTCGCGCAACTCGTATTGTTTGATTGAAATCAAACAATACACAACGATTTTGCTCACACGTTCGCAAAATCTGTGATTTGCTACTACAAAGCGTAAGGATATTGCTATCAAAACGGCTA
>JAGBYG010000212.1 GCA_017628875.1 Clostridia bacterium | reverse complement strand
CTGTTATGAATATTGGGATATAGCCAAGCGGTAAGGCACCAGACTTTGACTCTGGCATCTCGATGGTTCGAATCCATCTATCCCAGCCAAAATCTCCTCGGACTAAGTTCGTGGAGGTTTTTGTTTTTGTGAACATCCCAAATTCTACCTCTTTACAAAAATCGAAATATATGGTATAATATATTATCTTATCTTTTAAAGGAGAAAAATAATGAATTTAAAAAATACAGTTGAAAATCGCGTTCGTATGCTCGTTGTAGGTGTTTTCACAATGCTTTTTGCGGGCATTATTTACGCTTGGTCAATTCTTAAGGTTCCTTTTGCACAAGAGCTTGGATTTGCACCTTCTTCACTTGCACTTAATTTCACACTTACAATGTGCTTTTTCTGCATTGGCGGACTTTTGTCAAGTGTTATGGTTAAAAAGCTCGGCACAAAGCCCGTGATAGTTTTTTCAGGCGTTCTTGCAGGTCTTGGATTTATTAACACAAGTTTACTTAGCTCTAATACCCCCGCGCTTTTGTATTTGACGTATGCATTTATGGCGGGTCTTGGTATTGGTATTTCCTATATCGTGATTATTTCCACCGTGAACGCGTGGTTTCCCGATAAGAGAGGACTTTCCTCGGGTGCTCTTATGATGGGCTTTGGCGCAAGCTCGCTCGTGCTTGGTAATCTTGCGGCATCGCTTTTTGAGTCCTCACTCGGTTGGAAGGGAACTTATATAGTTCTTGGTATCGCTATTGCGATAGTTATCTCACTTTCAGCTATATTTATTGAAAAGCCCGACTCAAGTGTAACTTTCCCTGCACCCCAAAAGGTGGCAAGCAAGAGGGAAGAGAGCTTTGAAGCTCGCGATTATACCTCGGGCGAGATGATTAAGAGATTTACGTTCTGGAGAGCGTTTTTGTTCCTCGTATTCAATACGGCAGTTGGTAGCGCTGTTATCAGCTTTGCGCGCGACCTTGCGCTCTCGGTTGGTGCAACGGCGGCTCTTGCTACAACTCTTGTTGGTGTACTTGCTATGTTTAACGGTCTTGGCAGAATTCTCACGGGTATCGTCTTTGACAAGATGGGCAGAAGATTTACAATGCTTTTGGCAAATGTTCTTACGATAGTTGCAGCAGGTATGACGCTTTTGGCTGTGGGTATTCATTCGCTTCCTCTTTGCATTCTTGGTCTTTGCTTAACGGGTATGTCCTATGGAGCATCTCCTACAGTTGCTTCTGCGTTCACTTCTGCGTTCTATGGAACAAAGCATTTTGCGTCCAACCTCGGAATTGTGAACTTCAATCTTATGGCGGCATCCTTTATCGCAACTGCTTGCTCGAGCTTGCAGGTTTCCACGGGCGGATACACAGCACCCTTCGTTCTCTTGCTTTCACTTGCAGGAGTTGGACTTGTGCTTAACTTGAGTGTGAAGAAGCCATAATATAAAGATAAAAAGCTCCTTTTTTAAGGGGCTTTTTTGTATTTTAAGTAAAAATGTAAAATATTACCAAATTTTACCAATAAATTTTGGTTAATATTTGTTTTTCTTTTATCTTGCAATTATTGGTAAAATATGGTAATATATTATTGTCAAAATTTACCAATTAAAAGGAGAAAAGAAATGAATAGCACAAAAATACTTATTGCTGATGAAAATGCGTCTTCACGCACGATGCTCCGCGACGAGCTTAAATCACAGGGATTTGCCAATATTTACGAAGCTACCAATGGGGAAGAAGCACTTGCTATGATCAGCTCCGTAATGCCCGAAATCGTACTTGTTGACGTTTTACTCTCAAAGCTCGACGGAATTGGAGTTATCAGACAAGCGAGGTCACTTTTGGGAGAGGATGCGCCTCAATTTATTGCGATGACTCCACTCACAAATCACAATATGCTTCTTGAAGCGAACAACGCGGGCGCGTCTATGTGTATGATTAAACCCGTGAATGCAGAGAGTTTGGCGCATCACATTGAAAATCTTATTCCGTCAACTCTTGCTTTTTCTATGAACGAGGAGTATTCTGGGAACGATATTGAGGCGCAGGTAACGAAAATCATTCATCAAATCGGAGTTCCCGCGCATATAAAGGGCTATCAATATTTGAGAACTGCCATAATTCTTACGGTGAATGACAGCGATATAATCAATTCTGTTACGAAAATACTTTACCCAACGGTTGCAAAGAAGTATCAAACGACCACAAGCCGCGTGGAGCGTGCTATCCGCCACGCAATCGAGGTCGCGTGGGATAGGGGAGATGTCGAGGTGCTTAATTCTTATTTTGGATATACTATTCAAAATAACAGAGGTAAGCCCACTAATTCAGAGTTTATCGCTATGATTGCGGATAATTTGAGATTGAAGTATAGGATGTATGTGTAGAAATGAAGCATCGCTACGCGATATGAAGTAGCAACTGCAACGAGTTTCATTTGCTGTTAAATATTCCACAAGTTGAATATAAAGAAAAGCGCGCGTCCTCACGTGGCTAAGCTACACTTCATTAGCGAAGCATCTTCGTTAGGCAAAGCCGTCTTCGTGCGCCTTGGCGCGCTTCATTGAAAAAAGCACTTGCTTTTGGCAAGTGCTTTTTTCGACGTTCAGTTTGTGTTATCTTTTGCGGTATTAATTGAAGAAATAAGCATTACTCGAATACCTGTGCAGGCGGTATCGAGGGATTTATATTCGACTTCATCAAGGTATCCTGTTTTATAGAGAAGCTCAAGCCAATATCCTGTTTCGTTAGCTTCCTTAAGAGCAATTTGAAGCTTTGCGATGAAATCCGCTTTGCTGTGAGCATACTGTGCTTCGCGAATATTTGCTCCAATAGATGTTTCGCTTCTACCAATCTGGTTGGATATGATGGACTCGCGTTTCTCTTTTAAGGTTTTTACAAGATTGATGATGGAGATGGCGAAGTTTGTTGATTGTATTCTTAATTTGCTTTCGGACATATTAACTCTTTTATGAAAAAGTGAAGTATGGCATTGCCAAGTGAAGTATTGTTCCTTTGGAACAAGGTGAAGTATTATTCCTGCGGAATAAAGTGAAGTAAAGTGTGCCACCCATGCCCGCAGGCACTTCACGATGCGAAGCATCACTTCACGCACCGAAGGTGTGCTTATCGTGCCCTAAGGCACACTTAGTTCAAAAAAGCCACCTTTGTCATTGACAAAAGTGGCTTTTTCGTGGTGCCGGTGATCGGGGTCGAACCGATACGGTATCGCTACCACTGGATTTTGAGTCCAGCACGTCTGCCAATTCCATCACACCGGCGTTCGACAAATGATATTGTATCATAACTTATGCAAAAAATCAAGTACTTTTTCAATATTTTTTTAAAAAATTAAAATAATAATTGTTGACATTGTCATTAAAATAGAGTAAAATTAAAATGTATAATTATGTGAGAAACGGAGGGCATACAATGGAAAACAGAGAAGAAATTTTTGAATTACTTAATTCCTTGCTCCTTGATAAAAAATATGCTGAATTTATGCGTAAAATTGACGAGCTTAATGATATTGACGCGGCTGAATATTTAGAGTCCTTACCCGACGAGCTTATGCTCAGCGCCTTTAGAATGCTCAAAAAGGACGCGGCGGCGGGCATCTTTTCATTTATGGATTTCGAGATGCAGGAAAGCATTATAGAAAGAATGAGTGATACCGAAATTGCGATGATTATTGAAGACCTTTTCGTTGACGACGCTGTTGACATTCTTGAGGAGCTTCCTGCAATTATGGTC
The DNA here is from genome assembly GCA_017628875.1 of Clostridia bacterium. GTDB lineage: Bacteria > Bacillota > Clostridia > Oscillospirales > CAG-272 > RGIG4608. The sequence continues at coordinate 1,824 of JAGBYG010000212.1, read as the reverse complement.
AAGCGAATTCTCAAGATTTCACGTCCCGAAACAAGAAATCTTATAAACAAATTCCTCTCCTATCCCGAGTATAGTGCGGGAAGTGTTATGACTGCGGAGTATATTGATTTGCACAAGGAAATGACGGTTTCCGGTGCAATAGAAAGCATTCGTAAAAAGGGTGTTGATAAGGAAACTATCTATGTAGCTTACGTTACAAACGAATCCCGTGTGCTTGAGGGTATTGTATCCCTTAAGGATTTGATTTTTGCAAAGCCCGACGATTTGATTGGCGACATAATGGAAACGGATATTCTTTGCGCGAACACTCTTGATCACCAAGAGGACGTTGTTGCGATGATTCAAAAATACGATATGCTCGCGCTCCCGATTGTTGACAAGGAAAACCGACTTGTTGGTATCGTTACCGTCGACGACGCGATTGACGTTATTGAAGAAGAGGCAACCGAGGACATTGAAAAGATGGCAGCTATCGTGCCCTCTGACAAACCATATATGCGCGCAGGCGTGTTTGAAATTTGGAAGACTAGAATTCCGTGGCTACTCCTTTTGATGCTTTCTGCAACGTTTACGGGGCAGATAATTGCAAGCTTTGAGGGAAAACTCGCGGCAATCCCCGCGCTTATCGCGTTCATACCTATGCTAATGGGTACGGGCGGTAACAGCGGAGGACAGTCATCGGTTACAATCATTCGTGGTCTTGCGGTAGGCGAGATTGAAAATGGCGATATTTGGAGAATTATCTGGAAGGAAACGAGAGTTGCATTCCTTTGCGGTATTGTGCTTTCAGTTTGCAATTTCCTTAAGATAATTTTAGTTGACAATATGCTTTTCCACAACGAAGTTTCACTCGCGGCAAATCTTGTAGTTTCGCTCACGCTTCTTGCGACTGTTGTTGTGGCTAAAATCGTTGGTTGCGCGCTTCCCGTAGCGGCTAAAAAAATCGGCCTTGACCCCGCAGTTATGGCAAGTCCGTTTATCACAACAATCGTTGACGCGGTATCCTTGCTTATCTATTTTGCAATTGCAAGTGCAATTTTATTATGATTATCGAAACCAACAGATTGATTATAAGGGAATATAATCAAGATGATTTTGAAGGACTCAAAGCCATTATTTGCGATGCTGAAACGATGAAGTATTATCCAAAGCCCTATGATGAAAATGGGGTTCAAAGATGGCTTGATTGGTGTATTAATAGCTATAAAGATAACGGCTTTGGTCTTTGGGCTATTGAACTTAAAGAAAGTGGCGAATTCATTGGTGATTGCGGTATTTCCTTGCAAAATATTGATGGTGAGATTTTACACGAAATTGGCTACCATATCAATAAAAATCATTGGCGAAAAGGATATGCCAAGGAAGCGTGTCAGGCAGTCAAAAATTGGTTTTTTGAGAATACTGAATATAACGCGGTGTATTCCTATATGAATAAAGAGAATGTTGCTTCTTATTTTACTGCCGAGTCAAATGGTATGACGCTACTTAAAGAATATCACGATGGCGCGGAGATGCTTTTAGTTTATATGATAACTCGAGAAAAATGGATGAAAGAATTAAACTAATATTTTATAAAGGAGAAAACTATGGCAATTAATAATTGGTATAAGGACAAAGTGTTCTATCAAATTTGGCCTCGTTCCTTCAAGGACGGAAATGGCGATGGAATGGGAGATTTGATCGGCGTTTATGAAAAATTAGATTATATTCAATCTTTAGGTTGTGATGGTATCTGGTTTTCTCCTCTTTATCCTTATCCGGGCGTGGATTGTGGATATGATATCTCCGATTATCTGAATATTTCAGAATAATTCGGCGGAATGG
>JAGBYG010000211.1 GCA_017628875.1 Clostridia bacterium | reverse complement strand
CGCGAGTTGCGCGGAGTCTGTGGACTTAGCCCAAACTTTGGTTAACTATAGACAAAGCGCGGTTTTGCTCGCAAAATGCGGTTGTAAGACCGCAAGCGGTTTGTTGGGCGCGCCACTATATGTTTGCACTTATTTTACGCGCGGCGTCATAGCGCTACAAAGGCTTTTTGGTTACTTTTTCTCGAAAAAGTGACAATCCTTTACTTTGTATCTTCTCCCCTACAAATCAAAACTTGAAATATATATTTCAGCTTATTGACAAAAAAAGTGTATTTTGATATAATAAATTATCTATGTTTATGAATATAATAACACACTAACTTACAGGAGAGGTGTTTATGGCGATACATAACGAATACATATTGAAATTAATAGATGAAGTCAAGGCGCGAAACGCAGGAGAAAATGAGTTTCATCAAGCGGTTTATGAGGTTTTGGAAAGTCTTGAGCCGGTGATCCAGAAGCATCCCGAATACGTTACACGCGGTGTGCTTGATATGATAGTCGAGCCCGAAAGAATTATAAAATTCCGCGTTCCCTGGGTTGACGATGGCGGAAAAGTTCACGTAAACCGTGGTTTCAGAGTGCAATTTAACAGCGCGATTGGACCTTACAAGGGTGGAATTCGTTTTCATCCTTCCGTGAACGAAAGTATTATCAAGTTCCTTGGATTTGAGCAGACCTTTAAAAATTCGCTGACAGGTCTTCCCATCGGTGGTGGTAAGGGCGGCTCTGATTTCGACCCCAAGGGCAAGAGCGACAACGAGATTATGCGTTTCTGCCAGAGCTTTATGACAGAGCTTTCAAAGTACATAGGCGCGGACACTGACGTTCCTGCGGGCGACATCGGTGTTGGCGCGCGTGAAATTGGCTATATGTTCGGTCAATACAAGCGTTTGCGCGATGAATATACAGGCGTTCTCACGGGAAAAGGTCTTACATACGGCGGTTCTCTTGCAAGAAAAGAGGCAACGGGCTTCGGTCTTTGCTATTTTACTGACGAAATGCTCCGCGATAATGGAAAATCATTCAAAAACGCACGCGTTATCATTTCAGGATCGGGCAACGTGGCAATTTATGCCGCACAAAAGGCGATGGAGCTTGGCGCAACGGTAGTTGCGATGAGCGACTCAAACGGCTACGTTATCGACGAGGACGGAATCGACCTCGACCTGATAAAAGAAATAAAAGAAGTGAAGCGCGAGCGAATCAGCGAATACGCAGCAGAACGCGAAAACGCATTCTATCGCGTTGGTTGTAAGAACATTTGGACTGTTCCCTGCGATATTGCCCTTCCCTGTGCGACTCAAAACGAGCTTGACCTTGAGGGCGCGAAAAATCTCACAAAAAACAGTTGCTTCTGCGTAGCCGAGGGCGCAAATATGCCCTGCACACCCGATGCAGTGGCGCATTTGCAAGCAAACGGAGTGCTTTTTGCTCCTGCCAAGGCGGCAAATGCGGGCGGTGTAGCCACAAGTGCGCTCGAAATGAGCCAAAATTCGATGAGATACTCTTGGACTTTTGAAGAAGTCGATGCAAAATTGCATCAAATTATGATAAATATTTACAAAAACTGCTCTGCGGCTGCCAAAGAATACGGTGTGGACAAAAACCTTGTGGCAGGTGCAAACATTGCCGGCTTTTTGAAGGTTGCCGAAGCGATGAAGGCGCAGGGCGTGGTTTAAGGAAGGAATAATAATGAAGGAAGTTTTACTTTGTAAATACGGCGAAATCGTGCTTAAGGGCGCAAATCGTTCGTATTTTGAGGATATGCTCTGCAAGGAATTGCGTAAAAGAGCAAAAAAATGCGGTAATTTTGATGTCTTGAGAGCGCAAAGCACGGTTTACATCGAGCCGCTTGATGATTTTTGCGATATGGATGCAATGCTCGCTGAAGCGCAAAAGGTATTTGGTATCGTGGCAATCGCGCGAGCTTACGTTTGCGAAAAATCGCTTGAGGCAATATCCGAGGCAGCACGTGAATTTATTGCTCCCGAAATAAGAAATTACAGAACGTTTAAAGTCGAGGCCAAAAGAAGCGACAAGCGCTTCCCCCTTGATTCTATGGATTTGTCGCGCGAAATTGGTGGAGTTTTGCTCTCCGCCAATCCAAGAGTTAAGGTTGACGTGAGAAATCCCGAAATCGTTGTAAAGGTTGAGGTGCGCGAGCGCGCGGCTTATATTTACGCAGGTCATCACAAGGGTGCGGGTGGTATGCCCGTTGGCACAAATGGAAAAGGACTTTTGCTTCTTTCGGGCGGTATTGACTCCCCTGTTGCCGGCTATATGATGGCAAAACGTGGCGTGAAGCTTGAGGCAGTTCACTTTGAATCCTTCCCCTACACGAGTGAAAGAGCACTTCAAAAGGTGCTTGATCTTGCAAAGATCGTTTCTGATTATTCAGGAGACATATACGTTCATATAATTTCGCTCACTCACATTCAAGAAGAACTTGTTAAGCACTGCGATGAGGACTATTTCACCCTCCTTCTTCGCAGATATATGGTTGCGCTTGCTAATAAGGTTGCTGAAAAATATGATTGCGGCGCGCTCATCACAGGTGAGAGCGTTGGTCAGGTGGCAAGTCAGACAATGCAGGCAATCGGTGTTACCGACGCGGTTGCTGAAATTCCCGTTTTCCGTCCCTGCATTGGTATGGACAAGGAAGAAATCGTGCAGATATCAAGAAAAATCGGAACTTTTGCAACGTCCATACTTCCTTATGAGGACTGCTGCACGGTGTTTACTCCTAAGCACCCCAAAACAAAGCCCGAGCTTGAAAAGGTGGTTGCTGAGGAAAATAAGCTTCCCTTTGACGAGCTTGTCGAAGAGGCATTTGCAACAATGAAGACCGTTAAGGTCTCGATTGACTGATTTTTCGAGGAAAATAAAATGATTCCCGAAAAACTTACGGTGAATGGCATCGAATATCGCATACTGTTGCTGCTTGGCAAGGGCAAAGGGGGATATTCGTATCTTGCTGATAAAAACGGTGAGAAATTCGTGTTGAAGCAGATACACCACGAGCCGTGTGATTACTAT
>JAGBYG010000210.1 GCA_017628875.1 Clostridia bacterium | reverse complement strand
TAAACTTTCTTGCGCCTGCAACAGCAGTAGAGCTCCAGGGCTTTGAAACCTCAAGGGGGCCCATAAACATCTCGTAAAGGCGAAGTGTATCTGCGCCGTATTCACGAACAACGTCGGAAGGATTTACAACGAATTCGGGGAAACGTTTACCCATCTTAATACCGTTTGAGCCGAGAATCATTCCCTGATGAACGAGCTTCTTAAAGGGCTCTTTTGTGGGAGCAATTCCCTTATCGTAGAGGTATCTGTTCCAAATTCTTGAATACATAAGGTGACCAACTGCGTGCTCGGGTCCGCCAATATAAAGGTCAACGGGCATCCAATGCTTCAAGAGCTCGGGATCTGCGAGTGCATTATCATTATGAGGATCAATATAACGAAGGAAATACCAGCTTGATCCGGCAGAACCGGGCATTGTAGAGGTCTCTCTCTTACCCTTAACTCCGTTTTTATCGTAATATTTCCATTCTTCTGCATTTTCAAGAGGTGCTTTTCCGCCTACTCCCTTATAGTTTTCAAGCTCGGGAAGAACTAAAGGAAGCTCCTCGTCGGGAAGCACGTGAACAGTTCCGTCCTCACCGTGAACAACGGGAACGGGCTCGCCCCAATATCTCTGACGAGCGAAGATCCATTCTCTGAAGTGGTAATTTACAGTTCTCTTTGCAACACCCATTGCCTCAAGCTTTGATGTGATTGCTTCTTTTGCTTCTTCAACAGTAAGACCGCTAAATTCTTCGGAATTAACAAGGCGATAACCCTTGCCAAGATAATCTCCCTTTTCGAATGCGTGCTCGCTTACGTCAACGTGACCTAATTTCTCGTCGCCGTCGATAACCTGAATCATATCAATTCCGTGCGCCTGCGCGTATTCAAAATCGCGCTGATCGTGGGAAGGTACTGCCATAACCGCGCCAGTGCCGTAGCTTGCAAGCACGAAGTCACCAATGAACATTCTTGCTTCCTTGCCGTTAACGGGATTGATACAAGTAACACCCTTGAGCTCACAACCCGACTTGGTCTTATTGAGCTCGGTGCGGTCCATATCGTTTTTCTTAAGAGTTTCTGCTATGTACGCTTCAACCTCTTCCTTATTCTGAATTCTTGGCATCAACTGTTTTACAACGTCGCCGTCAGGAGCAAGTACCATAAAGGTAATACCGTAAATTGTTTCAATGCAGGTTGTGAAGATTGAAAACTCACCGCCACCAACGATTTGGAATTTAACCTCAACACCCGTAGATTTACCGATCCAGTTCTTCTGCATAAGCTTTGTGGATTCGGGCCAATCGATTTCGTCAAGTCCTTCAAGAAGCTTTTCTGCAAACGCGGGCTGATTGATTACCCACTGCTTCATATTCTTTCTTACTACAGGGAATCCACCGCGCTCACTCTTACCGTCAATAACCTCGTCATTTGAAAGAACTGTTCCAAGCTCCTCGCACCAGTTTACAGGCATATCAATGTACTGTGCATATCCGTCAAGATAGAGCTGTTTGAAAATCCACTGTGTCCACTTATAGAAATCGGGGTCACTTGTGGCAATCATCTTATCCCAGTCATAGTCAAAGCCAAGCTCACGAAGCTGATTTGAGAATGTCTTTATGTTTGTCTGCGTAAATCCATTGGGATGATTTCCTGTGCTTACAGCATACTGCTCTGCGGGAAGACCGAATGAGTCATATCCCATTGGGTGAAGCACATTATAGCCCTGCATTCTCTTCATACGTGAAACGATGTCGGTTGCCGTATATCCTTCAGGGTGACCTGCATGAAGTCCTACGCCCGACGGATATGGGAACATATCAAGCACATAATATTTGGGCTTTGAAAAATCCCAAACGTCTGTTTTGAAGGTGTGATTTTTCTCCCAATATTCTTGCCATTTCTTTTCAATTAATAAATGCTCGTATTTCATTTTTTATTCCTCTACTGCTGTAGTATTTTCGTATAATTTATCAAGATTATAAAAATCTCTTGCTTCTCTGTTAAAGATGTGAACGATAACGTTGCAATAGTCAAGAACTACCCAAGAGTTATTGTCCCTGCCCTCGATGTGATAAGCATTTACTCCACGGCGCTCAAGCTGATATTCAACCTCGCCCGAAAGTGCCTTAACGTGAGTATTGCTCGTTGCAGTACAAACCACGAAATAGTCGGCAATGCTTGTAACGTCCTCAACGTGAAGAACCTTAATATCTCTTCCCTTTTTGTTGTCAAGGAAGGTTTCAACTGCCTTTGCAACTTCAAGCGGAGTTGCATTTTCAAGAGATACTATCTCTTCATTCAAATTTGTCATTTCTTCCATATTGTTTCTCCTAATTTATATTAACTTCATTGTTTTCAACTTCATCTGCGGAGTAAATTTTTATCTCGCAATGTTTATTGTATATATCATAAAGCGATTTCTCGTTCTTGTCAACAAATTTATTGTATTTGTCAAAATCTTTTTTGTCTGTGCGACAGCCAAATCTTTCATTCATAAGGTCTGCCATAGAGGAATTCGACAAAATATAGTACCAAGTAGCGCTATTTTCATCTTTTATTGCTTCACCCGGTGCTGTCATATACGAAACAGGACCACCTTTAACTTTTGCATATTTCAAGCAGAGTGAAAAAATATCTGACTCTTTAATATTAGTTTCGGAATTAGTTAAAACCAACTTGCAAAGATTATACAAAGCAAGCGGATTTCCCATTTGTCCAATCCTTTTGACATAAGCATTCATAAACAGCTTTTGCGCGTTAATTCTGCCAAGGTCACCCGTAACATAGCCCGCGCGGTATCTTAAAAACTCCACCGCGCTCTTTCCGTCAAGCACTTGATTTCCCGCTTTTAGATGGATTGAAAGATTTTGAGATTTATCCTCATAATCCATATCAAAAGGAATATCTACCTCAATTCCCGAAACGAAATCAACCATTTTTTGAACGGTTTCAAGACCAAGGGAAAGATAATAATTAATGTTTATTCCCAGCACTTCGCCAAGCGACGCGGCAAATTCCTTTGCACCACCGAGAGTTTTGTGTGCTCCGTTAAGCTTTTTATAGGATGCTCCACACTCAAAATAAGTGTCACGCGGAATTTGCATAAAATTGATTGAGCCGTTTTCTAAATTAACGGAAACGAGCATAATAACATCAGAAAGCCCCGCCGCCTTATCCGTGCCAAGCAACAAGAAGTTGCAAACCTCCTGCTCACTTGTGCGAATAGCGGTGTCAGTTGTATCATCGTTGCCTTGAGTACTTCCACCAGCAAACAAAACAACCGAAAGGCATACCATAACCGTTAGTATAAATAAAACGATTTTAAAATCAATTCTGAATTTATTTTTCATATTGGACCTCTCTTTTATTTTTTATGTAAAGAAGTCCTAAGCGAAAAATTATCTTTCCAAAATCAAGAAATTGCGCGCTTCAAAAGTGGTATGTGCTATGTGTTTATCTTCCTCTAAAAGTCCCTTTATAGTGAGGTTATAGGACATAATGAGGGTATCGTTAAGGTGACGGATTTTGCTTTGCTCATCAGAATTTTCAAAATCGAAATCGAAAAAGAAATCGCGAAGAGCTACGCAATCCCCATACTTTCTTGACATATCAATATAGTCTGCAAGATAGATTATCTTTTCGGCAAGAGTCATATTCTCTCTGCCCGTTGTATGATAACGCACGGCAGAAATGATTTCGGGGGTGGCAAACTCGGGATATTTCGTTGGAATAACAAGAGCCGCCGTTCTCGAATGGAACATTTTGGGCGCTTTTCTATCCCCAAAGGAAACAATCTCGCCCGCATTTTCGCAAATCGCGATATGCTCGTCAGTCGTGCGCTCCTTCGTTACATCGTGGAGCAAAGCAGCCGCACGAAGCATTGAAATATCGTCGGGCGCATAAATCTCACCAAGTCGAGTCGCCATTTTTTCCACCTCAAGTGTATGAAAATAGCGTTTTTCTCCCATTTCATTTTTTACGCTCTCTCGCAAATAAGAAAGCATTTCTTCACTAAATTTATTATTCATAAATGCCTCACTCTATATGCACCGAAAACTATCGGCTAAATTTTGTCAAGAAAATAAAAAATTACAAATAAAGGTTGTTTTCTTTAATATACTTTTCAACCTTTTTCGGAACAAGATGTGAAATATCCCTTCCCTCTCTAACTCTTTGGCGAATTTCAGAGGATGAAAGCTCAATTTCATTAGTCATAATTCTTCGGCAAATTTTGCCGTATTTTTTAAGGTAAATATTGTTTTTTTCGATGATTTGCTTTTCAAGAAGCTTATCACTTTCACGGCGAACGTATGTAGGATAGCAAAGCTTAAAAATTTCATCGGGCTCACTCCAACCCTCGAGCTTGAGCGCCATATCCGTGCCAAGCAAAAGGAACAATCTACGATCCTCTCTTGCAAGTGCGCGAAGTGTATCAACCGTATGAGTAATTCCACCCTTTTCAATTTCCATATCGCTCACTATCACGCCAACCTCGCCCTCAAAGGCAAGCTCGCACATCTTCATTCTGTGTTGGGCGTCATCACCCTCGTCACGAATTTTCCAAGGGGAAAGTGCAGTCGGTATCACAAAAAGATAGTGAAGCTGCATTTGATCCATAAATGCCTTTGCAGCATTTACGTGACCATTGTGTATCGGCGCAAACGTACCGCAATATATACCAATTCGAGTAATTTCTTCGTTCATAATCAAATCTCAATTCTCTTTTTATTTTCGCTCTCGCGATAAAGAACCACTTTTCTGCCGATTACCGCAACCACCTCAGAGTCTGTTGCATCCGCAAGCTCCTCAGCAACGTCGCGCGTACCATAATCGCAGTTTTCAAGCACGGTAAGTTTAATAAGCTCCCTTGCCTCAAGTGCGTCTGAAACAGTTTTCACAAGGTTTTCTGTAATACCGCCCTTGCCAATCTGCATAATGGGCTGAATTTGCGCTGCCATTGAGCGAAGCGCCGCCCTTTGTTTTGAATTTAACATATTTTTTCTCCAAATCTTATTTTCCAAAGCCCTCTGCCTGAAGCTTTGAGGAAAGCTCCTCGCAATTCGGGGCAAACACACGGATACATTTATCATAATCAAGAAAGATGTTAAGATAAATATTATCCGTTACGGAAATTTTTTTAATATCGCTTTTCTTTATCTCAAATTTTACAGGCTTTTCATTATCCATTGAAAGCACGAAAATACTATCCTTAGTGGTGAGCATAAAGCCCTGCTTCACCTCTTTACCAACAAGGTAATTAACTCTCTCGTCGATAACGATAGGGTCTTTAATTTCTTTTCTTAGTGGCTTAAACTTTTTGTCGGAAAGTGCAAACATCGCTGGAATAACAAGTGAAATTCCAAGCGTAGTTAACGCCGCAAACAAAACCGACGTGGGCACATCTGCCATTCCCGATACTATCCAAAAGGTTACTACCCCACCTAATATGCTGAAGATAAAGAGCGATGATGTATAATATCTTCCCATTATTACTCCTTATCAGAAAGCTCTTTGACAAATTTCTCTGCAAAAAGCTTTGTTGCCACAGCTCTGTGGCTAATTTCATTTTTTTCATCTGAAGAAAGCTCTGCATACGTCTTTTGGCACTTTTCAACGAAGAATAATGGGTCATATCCAAAGCCACCCTCACCCTTTTCCTCGTAAAGAACGACACCGGGACATTCGCCTCTAACACAAAAATCACTATATGGGCTATTTTCGGGAAAAGCACACGCAATAGCGCAAACGAAAGCCCCTGCGCGATTTTCAATTCCCTGCATATCTAAAAGTAATTTTTGATTATTCTTTTTATCGTTTCCGTGCTCACCCGCATATCTTGCCGAATATATACCCGGCGCGCCACCAAGCGCGTCAACGGTAATGCCCGAATCGTCTGCAACACCGATATAGCCGTATTTTGCTACTGCACGCGCTTTAATCATTGCGTTTTCTTCAAAAGTTAAGCCGTCTTCGACAATATCGTCGAAAATGCCGACCTCCTTCATAGAAAGCACCTGGATTTCAGGCATATATCTTTTTAAAATCGCGCCGAATTCTTCAATTTTATGCTTGTTACCCGATGCAAAAACTATCTTCATATCTTCTCCAATTATTCAAACAATGCGGAAATAAATTCCTCTGCGTTAAAGGGCTGCATATCGTCAATTTTTTCGCCCACGCCAATAAATTTAACGGGAATTCCAAGCTCGCGCTTAATAGAAAGCACAATGCCACCCTTTGCAGTACCGTCGAGCTTGTTAAGAACAAGACCTGTAATATCTGCAGCATTCTTAAATTCCTTTGCCTGAAGCACCGCATTCTGACCCGTTGTTGCGTCAAGCACCAAAAGGTTTTCACGAGAAGCATTAGGAAGCTCTCTTGAAATTACGCGATTGATTTTTTCAAGCTCGTTCATAAGGTTCTTCTTGTTGTGAAGACGTCCTGCAGTATCAACGATAAGAACGTCAGCCCCCTTATTCTTTGCATAGCTGATAGCATCGTAAACTACTGCCGCAGGGTCACTTCCCTCGCTCTGCTTAACAAGGTCAACTCCGCTTCTTTCACACCAAACCGCAAGCTGATCAATTGCTGCTGCGCGGAATGTATCCGCTGCTGCAACGACTACCTTTTTGCCGTCCTGACGGAGCTTATTTGAAATTTTACCGATAGAAGTAGTTTTTCCCGCACCGTTTACACCAATAACAAGAATAACGGAGGGTTTTGTGTCAAGTACAAGAGGACCTCCCTCTCCAATCATTTCTTTAAGTGTATTCTTAAGGAATGCGCGAACCTCGTCAGCATCCTTTATTTTTTCCTCTTTGATGTCATAGCGGAGTTTTTCAATAATTTCGTCTGTTGCACCTGCGCCAACGTCAGTGC
>JAGBYG010000209.1 GCA_017628875.1 Clostridia bacterium | reverse complement strand
ACATCAAAGCTAAAGCTTCGATGTTCAAAAATTTACTTTGTTTGAATGTAGCTGTAGGGACAGGCGTCCTCGACTGTCCGCTGTAAGAAAATTTGTGCAAATATTGTGGCTATAAACAGAGTAGCAAGGCGCGTTTTTATCGCACTTGTGCGATAAAAACGATTGTGACGAGCGCGAAGAAGTGAGTCACGCGAGTTGCGCGGAGTCTGTGGACTTAGCACAAATATTATTTCTGTTGGGCAAAGCGCTACAAAAGCTTTTTGCTTCTTTTTCTCGAAAAAGAAGATTATCTTTTACTTTGTAACTTCTTTGAAAGGAGAACGCTATGGCGGAATTTGTACATTTACATTTACACAGTGAATACAGCTTGCTTGACGGTGCGTGCCGTGTGCGCGACATACCGAAAAGGGCAAAGGAATGCGGACATACAGCGGTGGCTTTGACTGACCACGGCGTTCTTTTTGGCGCGCCTGCGTTTTTGTCCGCCTGCAAAAAAGAGGGAATAAAGGGCATCGTTGGATGCGAGGTTTACGTTGCTCCAAAGTCGAGATTTGACAAAACGAGCGGAAACGGACAACCCTATCACCTCGTTTTGCTTTGCAAAAATGAGATTGGCTACAAAAACCTTTTGCAGATGGTTTCACTCTCTTACACCGAGGGCTTTTATTCAAAGCCGAGAGTGGATATGGAGCTTCTTTCTCGCTACAGCGAGGGACTTATCGCGCTTTCCGCTTGTCTTGCAGGGCGAGTTTCAAGAAATCTCAGCGCAGGTGACTTCGATATGGCAAAGCAGGCGGCACTTGAATACTCTGAAATATTTGGAAAAGACAATTTTTACATTGAGATACAAAATCACGGTTTTGAGGAGCAAAAGCAGATTTTGCCCGACCTCGTTCGAATTGCAGAGGAGTGCGATTTGCCCCTTGTTGCAACAAATGACTGTCACTATCTTCGCCGTCGCGATGCCGACACACAAGCGATTTTGATGTGCATTCAGATGAACAAAGTCATCACAGACGGACGTCCGATTGGCTTTGAAACCGACGAATTTTATTATAAGGATACGAATGAAATGAAGCTCCTTTTCTCTAAATACGAGGGAGCTATTGAAAATACCGTCAAGATTGCAGAGCGCTGCAATTTTGAAATTGAAAACAACGGCTTTATACTGCCGAAATATCCCGTGCCGAATGGCAAAGGAGCTGGGGAATACTTGCGCTCGCTCGTCCTTTTGGGACTTGAAAAACGCGAGAAAAATGGCACGATTGCCTTTAAAAATCACGATAAAAAAGAATATTTTGATAGAATAGACTACGAGCTTAACGTTATTGATTCAATGGGCTATTCCGACTATTTCCTCATCGTTTGGGACTATGTTAACTTTGCTCGTTCAAAGGAAATTCCCGTAGGGCCCGGCAGAGGTTCGGGTGCGGGAAGCTTGGTTGCGTATTTGCTCTATATTACCGACATTGACCCCATTGAATTTGACCTCTTGTTTGAAAGATTTTTAAATCCCGAGCGCGTGTCGATGCCCGATATTGATATGGACTTCTGCTACAACAGGCGCGACGAGATAATTGAATACGTTAAGGAAAAATACGGAAGTGACCACGTTTCTCAAATCGCGACCTTTGGTACGCTTGCGGCAAAGGCGGCAATAAGAGATACGGGACGCGCGATGGGAATGAGCTATTCCGACGTTGACGCGGTGGCAACTAAAATTCCGAGAATGCACGGAATAACGCTTGAGGACGCGCTCCTCGACCCTGATTTCCTTGAAAAATACGAGGAGAGCGAGCAGAACAAAAAGTTAATTGATACCGCGATGGCGCTTGAGGGAATGCCCCGAAACGTGAGCATTCACGCGGCGGGAATTGTCATCACGGACAAGCCGCTTTATGAATACGTTCCGCTTGCCTTGAGCAATGGAATGACCATAACGCAATACGATATGGACGCGGTTGCCGACCTTGGTTTGCTTAAATTCGACTTTTTGGCACTTCGTTATTTGACTATCGTAAACGACGCGGTTTTGCAGATAAAGGAGCAAAATCCAAGCTTTGATATTGAAAAAATTCCGCTTGACGATACTGACACCTATGACCTTATCGGAACGGGAATGACCGAGGGCATTTTCCAGCTTGAAAGCGCGGGAATGAGACAATTTTTGGCACAATTAAAGCCGAAAAACCTTGAGGATATTATAATTGCAATATCCCTCTACCGTCCGGGCCCTATGGACTCGATTCCGCACTATCTTGAGTGCCGTGAAAACCCCGAAAAGATTGAATATCCGCTTGAAATTTTGCGTGACGTTTTGAAATCCACTTCGGGCGTTGTGGTATATCAAGAGCAGGTAATGAGCATCTTCCGTATCGTTGCGGGATATACGTTCGGACACGCGGACATCGTTCGTCGCGCAATGTCAAAGAAAAAACACGCGGTGCTTGAGGCGGAGCGAGGCGCGTTCATTGAGGGCGCAAGGTCACGCGGGGTTGACGAGAAAAAAGCTGAAAAGCTCTTTGACGATATGATTTCATTTGCAAATTATGCCTTTAACAAGAGCCACGCGGCAGCTTATTCGATAATTTCCTATCGCACGGCATACCTTAAGGCACACTATCCGAAAGAATATTTTGCGGCGCTTTTGACAAGTGTGCTTGGCAATATGCCAAAAATTGCAGAGTACATTTCTGACTGCTCAAAGCTCGGTATTGGTGTTTTGCCGCCCGATATAAATAAGAGCGAAATGTATTTCCACGTCAGCGAAAACAATATTCGTTTTGGACTTTTGGCAATTAAAAACGTGGGTCAAAATTTTGTTGCAAACGCAATAAGAGAACGAAAGAGAAGACCTTTCTCGTCCTTTGACGATTTTGTTGACCGAATGAGCGACTACGATATGAATAAGCGTCAGGTCGAGTCGCTAATCAAGAGCGGCGCGATGGACAGACTCGGCAAGCACAGGAGTCAGTTGCTCGCTTCCTTTGAAATGATAATTGACGGTGCTGTTAATAAACGCGGAAACAATATTGCAGGTCAGCTTGACTTTTTCTCAATGGCAGAGGGGCTTGACACGGGACTTGCCTTTAAATATCCCGACCTTCCCGAAATTCCGATTTCAATAAAGCTCTCGCAGGAGAAGGAGTCAACAGGACTTTACTTCTCGGGGCACCCGCTCGACTCATATCGCGAGCATATTGAGAATATCAGCTACGAGCAGATTGTTTCGCTTGGCGCAGACGAGCAAAACGGCGAGCGAAAATTTATAAATCTTGTTGGTATTATTAATTCCATTACGGTGAAAACCACTCGAAACGGTGAAAAAATGGCATTTTTCGAGCTTGGTGATAGGTATGGCGAGATTGAGTGCATCGCTTTTGCGCGCACGTATTCGCAGATTTCATATAAGATAAGAGAGGATATTGCTGTTTTGGTTGGCGGTTACGTTCAAGCGCGCGAGGACGAGGACGTGAAATTCATCGTTTCAAGTGTTGAGCCGCTTCAAAAAAATGGCGAATATCAACCGACTAAAACAAACGTTAAAAGGGAAGAGCCGCGCCCAAGCGCAGAGGCGCAGAGCTTTGGCGCGTCCGTAAAGGCGAAAAAGCTCTATCTTCGAGTGCCTAATTTGACCTCAAATGAATTTGTGAAGGCGAAAAATCTTGTCGAAATTTTCGAGGGAACTGTTGAAGTTATATTCTATGATAGCTCCACCAAGGAATACCGCCCGTCAGGACTTTCGTTCGACGCGACGGAATACACAATTAAACAAATCAAAAACATTCTTGGTGACGAGAATGTGGTAATAAAATAACTTTTGGAGGAAAACTTATGAACAAAAAACTGTTGATTGGAATTGTCGCGGGCGTAGTTGCCGTTGGCGCGGTAATTGGTGGTGTGTTTTTGTTCAAACACGAACACATAGAGGAAACTATACCCGCCGTTGCTCCCACTTGTGAAAGTACAGGACTCACAGAGGGTAAAAAGTGCTCCGACTGTGGTGAAATTCTCACAGTACAACAAACGGTTGCGGCAAAAGGACACAACGAAACTGTTGATTCTGCCGTTGCGCCCACTTGCATCTCAACGGGATTCACCGAGGGCAAGCATTGTGTTGATTGTGAAAAAGTGTTAGTTCCTCAGAATACAGTAGATAAGCTTCCTCACACCGAGGTTATCGACCCTGCGCTTGAACCTACTTGTACTGCAACCGGTTTAACGGAAGGAAAACATTGTTCTGTTTGCGGTGAGGTAACATTGGCACAAACCGAAGTGGCAATCAAACCGCACACAGAAGTATCAATCCCCGCAGTTGCAGCGACTTGCACCAAGACAGGACTTACAGAAGGTAAGAAGTGTTCCGTTTGTAATACAATT
>JAGBYG010000003.1 GCA_017628875.1 Clostridia bacterium | reverse complement strand
GATATTGTTGTGTCTATTAAGGCATCAAACGTGCCCTCAATGATAAAAACGAATAAATTGCTTGCGGAGCGTTGCCCCTATAACATTCATCTTGGCGTAACTGAAGCGGGAAGCGAAGCCATTGGTACAATGAAAAGCGCTATAGGTATTGGCTCACTTCTTTGTGATGGAATTGGTGATACCTTGCGTGTTTCTCTTACGGCAGATCCCGTGCTTGAAATCGCGGCAGCGAAAAAGATTTTGTCAGCAGTTGAGATTGAGGGTCAGAGCGGAATGAAAATTGTTAGCTGTCCGACTTGCGGAAGAACAAAGATTGATTTGATTTCGCTCGTTCATAGATTTGAGGATGCGGTAAAGCGCGAGGAACTTGAGGATTTGCCCATCAAGGTAGCAATTATGGGGTGCGTTGTTAATGGCCCCGGGGAAGCGCGCGAAGCTGATATTGGAATTGCAGGCGGCATTGGTGAGGGTCTATTGTTTTCACACGGCGAGATACTTCACAAGGTGCCTGAGGATAAAATTATTGAAGTTTTGATTGAGAAGATTAAGGAAATTAAGAATCAGAGGTAATTATGGCAGAGAAGACCTTTCTCGAAAAATTTAATAAATATCAACCGACGGACACGGAGATAATTCGTGTCTTGTCGCGCGTTTTGAAATATTCTGTTCGTTTGAACAAGGAAGCGCGCGTTATTGAAGCGGAAGTTTATTTTGATGAAATAGTTAATAAAAATATGCTTTATCGCATTGAAAACGAGATAAGGGAAGCATATTCGTTAAACTATATGAAATTGCTTCCGAAATACCCTGCGGAGCTTTTCGACAAGAGATATTTTGAGCAAATTCTTCTTGAAGCGGAAAGAGTGGGCGTTGTTGCGCGCGGATTTTTCTCGGGAAGCGATTGGGAATTCGTTGGTGAGGATATTACCATAACCATTCCGTTTGTTTCAGGTGGTGTAACGCTTCTTAAAAATGCGGAAACACCAAGAATTATTGAAGGAATTATCTTTTCTGAATTTGGCAGAAAATTTAACGTAAATATAGTTAGCGACGAGAAGCTCGCTTCCTCAACTCGAGATAGAGTGGCAAATGAGCTTCGCACTCACGATCGCAATATCGTGGAGCAGAGCAAGAGATATGATTTTGCATCTCAACAGGGTGGCGAAGGTGCACCCAAGAACGAAAAAGAGGCAGCGAGTGCAAGCCTTCCGCGTGTTGCAACACTCAATGCAGGGGCAGAAATCTGCATTGGTGATGATAGAATTTGTGAAATCGGATATAAGAAATTCGATCTTAATGAGTTTGAATACATATACGGTGAGGAATTTGAAATCAATCCAACACCCATTGCAAAGCTCACGGGATATTCCAAAAACGTGGTTATCGTGGGTGAGGTGTTTGGCTTTACTCAAGAGCCCGCAAGACGTGGAAATATGGTCTCAACCACATTCTGTGTATATGACGGAAACACATCTATTGAGGTTAGAGCATACAAGCCCGAGGACGAGAGTCGCGCGCTTGCAGACGCAATAAAGAATGGTAATTCCTATGCTTTTTACGGTAAGAGTGAAATTGAAAAGAAAAAAGAGGGAATTGGAAAAGACCTAATTTTTTCATTTAATCATATTGCTAAAATTAAAGAGATAAAGAGATTTGACAACGCAGAAGAAAAGCGCGTTGAATTACATTTACATACACAGATGTCCACAATGGACGCACTTTTACCTCCCGACGTGGCAGTTAAAAAGGCGCACGAGTGGGGACACCGTGCTGTAGCTATCACCGACCACGGAAACGTGCAGGCATATCAGATGGCAATGCTTGCCGCAGAAAAGCTTGGTATGAAGGTTATTTACGGTATGGAAGCATATTTCGTGAATGATAAAACGAGTGCGGTAACGGGTGATTACAAGGGTAACTTTGAAGATGAATTTATCGTTTTCGATATTGAAACTACTGGTCTTTCCGTTCTTACCTCGCAGATAATTGAAATAGGCGCGGTAAAGATAAAGGGTGGACAAGTTCTTGAAAGATTTAATAAGTTTGTAAATCCCGGCGTTTCTATCCCTGATGTTATCGTTGAACTTACGGGAATTGATGACAGTATGGTAGCTGATGCCGATAAAATTGACGTAGTTCTTCGCGAATTTCTTGATTTTATTGGAGATAGATTGCTTATTGCTCACAACGCGAATTTTGACGTTTCGTTTATAAGAAAAGCATCAAGAGACCTTGGATATAAGTTTGCAAACCCCTATCTTGACACGGTAACGCTTTCAAGATTTTTGAATTCCGACTTGAAATCGCACAAGCTTGACGTGGTTGCAAAATACTACAATCTTGGTGAATTTAATCACCACAGAGCGTGTGACGATGCTGAAATTCTTGCTAACATCTTTTTCGCTATGGTTGAGAAGATGGAGCGATTTGACATCAAGAGTTTCGAAGATTTGCAAAGAGATATGAGCGAAAACTCAAATCCCTTGACTATTAAGCCCTATCATCAGGTTATTCTTGTTAAAAATTCTGTGGGACTTAAAAATCTTTACAAGCTCGTGTCCTATTCTTATTTGAAATACTATAAGAGAATGCCTCGTATTCCAAAGAGTGAGCTTGAAAAACATCGCGAGGGTTTGATAATCGGCTCTGCGTGTGAGGCGGGTGAGCTTTTCCGTGCAATCCTTGAGAAAAAGCCCGAAGAGGATATTAAGAATATAGTAAACTTTTATGATTACCTTGAAATTCAACCTATCTCAAACAACCGTTTCCTTATTGATGAGGGAACTGTGGCTGACGAGGAAGGACTTCGTGAGCTTAATAGACAGATAGTTGAGCTTGGTGAAAAATATAAGAAGCCCGTTGTGGCGACTTGCGATGT
>JAGBYG010000208.1 GCA_017628875.1 Clostridia bacterium | reverse complement strand
TTTTCAAGTTCCTCAAGTTCATTGTAAAGTTCACTTGGCACTCTATTGCCGACCTGTGAATAGAATGATTTGATGTTTTCAACATCCTCGAGCCACGATTTTGCGTCGACTTCAAGAAGCTCTTTTACTGTGTCAAGCGTTACATTCTTAAGTCCGTCAATGCAAATATCTTCGGGGCGGGGGAGGTAGCCGATGGCGCTTTCTCTTGCACCGATTTTATCATCACAACGAGCCAAAATCCACATAAGAACGCGCATATTGTCTCCAAATCCGGGCCAAAGGAAATTGCCCTCATCGTCCGTTCTGAACCAGTTTACGTGGAAAATCTTTGGGGGATTGGGAATAATCTTACCCATATTTAACCAATGTTGGAAGTAGTCTCCCATATCGTATCCCACAAATGGACGCATAGCCATCGGGTCACGGCGAACAACTCCAACAGCACCCGAAGCCGCAGCTGTAGTTTCGCTCGCCATTATAGAGCCAACGAAAGTACCGTTCTGCCACGATGTTGATTGATAAACGAGGGGCGCAGTTCTTGCACGTCTGCCACCGAAGATGATTGCAGAAATCGGAACACCCATTGGGTTATTAAATTCCTCTGACAAGCAGGGGCAATTTGTTGCCTTGGCGGTAAAGCGCGAATTGGGATGTGCTCCGCAGGTTGATTTATCATTTTTATCGTATTTGCGATAGTCCCAAGGGCGACCCATCCAGTCGATAGCTTCAGCAGGCGGATTTTTGTCAAGTCCTTCCCACCAAACCGTGTTATCCTTTGTGTTGTGTACCACGTTTGTGAAAATCGTGTCCTTAAGAGTGGTATGGAGTGCGTTGGGATTGGTCTTTTCGTTCGTTCCGGGCGCAACACCGAAAAATCCGTTTTCGGGATTTACTGCCCAAAGGCGTCCGTCCTCGCCCACGCGAAGCCAAGCAATATCGTCGCCAACACAATGCACCTTGTAACCTTTTTTAGCGTAGTATTCGGGTGGAATGAGCATCGCAAGATTGGTCTTTCCGCAAGCTGAGGGGAATGCTGCACAAACGTATTTCGTTTCACCGCCCGGGTATTCAACACCCAAAATGAGCATATGCTCTGCCATCCAATTTTCGTGTCTGCCAAGATATGATGCGATTCGAAGCGCAAAGCATTTTTTACCGAGCAAAACGTTTCCGCCATAGCCCGAATTTACGCTCCAAATTATGTTTTCTTCAGGGAAGTGAACGATATATCTGTTTTCCTCATCAAGCTGCGCACGTGCGTGCAAGCCCTTTATATAATCGGAGCTTTCGCCTATTGCTTCAAGCACATCAAAGCCGACGCGCGTCATAATGAGCATATTCAAAACTACGTAAATGGAGTCAGTAAGCTCAATACCGTATTTTGCAAAGGGAGATCCTACAATTCCCATCGAGTAGGGAATAACGTACATAGTTTGACCCTTCATCGAGCCACGATAGAGCTTTATCAATTTTTCTTTGCACTCGTCGGGGTGCATCCAGTTATTGATATTGCCTGCGTCCTCTTTAGTGCGCGTACAGATGAACGTTCTGCCCTCAACACGTGCAACGTCATTTATCGCGGTGCGGTGAAGATAGCAGCCGGGTAGCTTTTCTTGATCGAGCTTAATAATTTCGCCCGACGCACATGCCTCGGCGCGAAGCGCGTTCGTCTGCGCATCAGTTCCGTCAATCCAAACAATTGAGTCAGGACGGCACATTCCTACCATCTCCTCGATCCAAGAGAGTATATATTTGTTGTTAGTAGGTGAATTTTTGAGCATAATTTACCTCGTTTTAGTATAATTGATTAATTATATCATATTTTTTATTGGTATTCAATAGAAAAAGATAATTTTGTGGTTGGTATTTCAAATTTTGATTTATCGACCGTAGGGGTCGGCGTCCCCGACGACCCGCATACACCCGCTTCAAATTTTGGTTTGTCGGGGAGTTAGTTGAAGTTAAAATGCTAAAAATTCTTTGTTTATCTGCCGCGCAAGATTCTTCGCTTACGCTCAAGAATGACGCGCGGGACTTTGACTCGCGTTGAACCCGTGCGTCATCCTCGAGGGAGCCAAAGCGACCGAAGGATCTTGCACGGAGTACATACATAGGAGTCTCTTTTCAAACATTTCGCTAAATCCCAATTTACCTTACTAAAAAATTTTTTTAAAAAATATTGAACAAATGTTTGCATTTTTGGAAAAAGTGTGTTATACTATAGTCAGTATATGAGAAAAGGAGAAGATTATGAGCAAAAATGATCTTAGCAAAAAAGAAAAATTGGTATTTGATTACCTTGTAAATTCAATAAATGAGAATGGGTATGCGCCTTCTGTGCGCGACATTGGAGCATCACTTGGAATAAAGAGCACGTCAAGTGTGCATCTTTATTTGCACAATCTTGAGGCGAAGGGCTTTATCGAGCAGGACGCTAACAAAAAGAGAACTATAAGAATTTGCGCGCCCTATGCTCGTGTTTCGGGTAGAGTGCCACTTTTGGGTGCAATCACCGCGGGTAGTCCAATTCTTGCAGTTGAAAATTTTGAGGGCTACGTTGACCTGCCTTGGAATAGCGCAAAATATGCTTCTGACGAGCTTTTTGCTCTTAAAGTAAAAGGGGAGAGTATGATTGAAGCAGGAATTCTTGATGGCGACGTGGTAATTGTTCGCAAATGCGCGTATGCGGATAACGGACAAATTGTTGTTGCGCTTATCGAGGATGAGGCAACTGTTAAAACGTTTTATAAAGAGGACGGGCATTTCCGCCTGCAACCGGAAAATGATGCTTTTGAGCCCATCATCGTGCCGGAGGTCGCCATTCTCGGCAAAGTGGTCTCCCTCGTTCGCTATTTTTAATTTTGTA
>JAGBYG010000207.1 GCA_017628875.1 Clostridia bacterium | reverse complement strand
TCACGCGAGTTGCGCGGAGTCTGTGGACTTAGCACAAATAATATTTCTGTTGGGCGTAGCGCGATAAAAGCTTTTTGGTTACTTTTTCTCGAAAAAGTGACAATTCTTTTCTTTGTAACTTCCCGACAAATCCCAATTTATATATACCTCAAAAGCATAAAAAGGCGTGAATCTTATTACATAAAGGCATATTAATTGTGAAAAATGCACAAAAACGGCAAGCAAATTTCTACATTGGATGGCTACAAATATCAAAAAAGCTCTTGAAAAATAAAGAAAAAATGTGTATAATAGATGGCAAGATGGAAAATAATTGCCCGAAATATTATTTTTGGTTAATATTTAGCATTTTACATACTAATCTGAAAGGGCTCGGCAAAAGCCGGGCAAGGTAAATTCCTATGCAAAACATTGAAACAAAAAGAATCAGAACTTTAGCCCTCCTCGGTCATAGTGGAAGCGGCAAGACCTCTCTTGCAGAGGCAATGCTCCACTTGGCAGGCGCATCCGACAGATTCGGTAGTGTTCCTGACGGTACAACCGTTTGTGACTACGATCCTGAAGAAATCAAGCGTGGCTTCTCACTCGCATCAAAGGTAGCTCCCTTTATGTGGAAGAACACAAAGATCAACGTTCTTGACACACCCGGCTTCCTTGATTTCGTAGGTGAAGTTAAGCAGTCACTCAGAGTTGCGGATGCAGCACTTATCCTTGTTGACGGTAAGGCTGGTATCGAGGTTGGTACAGAGCTTGCTTGGGACTACGCAACCGAAGCAGGACTTCCCACAGCATTCTTTATTAATAAATTTGACGATAACGAAGCAAGATTTGGTAGAGTTCTTGACTCTCTTCACGAAAAGTTTGGTAAGAATATCTGTCCTCTTACAATTCCTATGGTTCAGGACGGTAGGGTAGTTGGTGCTATCGACCTTATCAAGCAGGAAGCTCACGTATTTAACGACAAGGGTCAGCACTCCATTCAGTCCGTTCCCGCAGAATCTGTAGAAGCTATGGAAAAATATCGCGATATGCTTATGGAAGCGGTTGCTACTACTGATGAAGACCTTATGATGAAATATTTTGAGGGTGAAGAAATCACACCTATGGAAGCTCTCAACGCAGTTCACGAGGGCGTAATTCACGGTGATATCGTTCCCGTTCTTTGCGGTGCTGCTACAAAGCTTTGGGGTGTTTGGTCACTTCTTGACGTAATCGACGAATCCTTCCCAAGACACACAGCAAAGGGAAGCGAGCTTCTTGAAAGCGGCGATGAAAAGGAAATTGAAACAGAAGGCGAAACAGCTCTCTTCGTATTCAAGACAGTATCTGACCCGTTCGTTGGTAAGATGTCCTTCTTTAAGGTTATGAACGGTACTCTCAGAAAGGACATGCTCCTTAAGAATACAACAACCGATACAAACGAAAAGATGGCTCACATCTACATCGTAAAGGGTAAGACTCAGACAGAGGTTGATATCCTTTGCTGCGGCGATATCGGTATGACCGCTAAGCTCGCCAACACAAATACAGGCGATACACTTGCTTGGAATAGCGATATTCACTATGCAAGAACAACATATCCCGAGCCCTTTATGGCTCAGTCCATTTCTCCTCTTTCTAAGGGTGATGAAGACAAGATTTCTCTTGGTGTAACAAAGCTTTGTGAAGAGGATAAGACAATCAGATTTGAAAACAACCCCGAAACACATCAGCTTGTTCTTTACGGTATGGGTGATATGCACATCTCCGTAATTGAAGCAAAGCTTAAGACAAGATTTGGCGTTTCCGTTAAACTCGATCTTCCTAAGATTGCTTACCGTGAAATGATCACAAAGAGAGTTCAGGTTCAGGGTAAACATAAGAAGCAGTCCGGTGGTCACGGTCAGTACGGTGACGTTAAGATCGAATTCTTCCCCGGTGAAGAAGAAGGCCTTACATTTACAGACTCTACAGTTGGTGGTTCCGTTCCTAAAAACTTCCACCCTGCAGTTCAGAAGGGTCTTGAGGATTCTATGAAGCGCGGTGTTTACGGCTATCCCGTAATCAAGCTCGCTGCTAACCTCTTTGACGGTTCTTACCACGACGTTGACTCTAACGAAATGTCCTTTAAGATGGCTGCATCTCTTGCTTATAAAGAGTGTATGAAGCTCGCTAACCCCGTTCTTCTTGAGCCCGTTGGTGACCTTGCAGTTACAGTTCCCGAATCTTACGTTGGTGACGTTATGTCCAACCTTAATAAGAGACGTGGTAGCGTTATGGGTATGGATCCCGCTGCTAAACGCGGTTACACAACCATTAACGCAACAATTCCTAAGGCAGAAATCCTTGACTATACAATCACTCTTCGTGCTATGACACAGGGTAGAGGTAGCTTTACATTTGTAGAAACAGGCTATGAGCAGGTTCCTATGAATATCGCCCTTAAGATTAAGGAAGAAAATGCTGCTAACGAAGAATAATTTATAAAAATCAACAGGCGGAGAAAATCTCCGCCTGCTTTTTGTTTGTTAAGTTTAAATTTTGATTTGTTGAGGAGTTAGATAAGTTAAAACCGCTCAAGCCGCTTGGGCTTCCGCTTTTGAAAAAGCGGAGCAAAACAATCGCGTGGGTTGATGCTGACTCGACGTAAATTTTCGATAAAACACGAGTGTTTTATCGGTTCACTTGCTAAAATCCTTTTACGAAAATAAATTTTCGACAAGGATTTTATCAACTGAACTACGAACATCAAACCCAAAGGTTTGATGTTCTAAAATTTACTTTGACTATGCGTAG
>JAGBYG010000206.1 GCA_017628875.1 Clostridia bacterium | reverse complement strand
AGGCATTATAAAATTTTATCACACTTCACGGCTACACGCGATGGAATATCTTACAGAGCCTCCTTCCGCAGAGGGAGGTGGCTTTGCCCTTAGGCAAAGACGGAGGGAGTTCCCCTTTCTTGTTTCAAACTAACTCCCCGACAAATCAAAATTTGAACTCCAAAACAACAAAAAAACATCATTTGCGTTTTTGAATGATGTTTTTTTCTTATTTGTTTTATTTAATATCCCTTCTGCCCTCGATTGCGCGATAGAGTGTTACCTCGTCGGCATATTCAAGGTCGCTGCCTACGGGAATTCCGTATGCAAGACGTGTTATCTTGATTTCAAAGGGTTTTAAGAGCTTTGAAAGGTACATCGCAGTTGCCTCGCCCTCGACTGTGGGGTTGGTTGCGATGATGATTTCTTTAACCTCATCGTCGGCAATTCTGGAGAGAAGCTCTTTGATTTTGAGCTTATCGGGTGTCACTCCGTTCATTGGCGAAATAACTCCGTGAAGCACGTGGTAAAGTCCGCGATATTCGCGCACCTTCTCCATAGAAAGCACTGCTTTTGTATCCTCAAGCACCATAATCGTGCTTTTATCTCGGCTCAAATCGTTACAAACTGAGCAAACCTCTTTATCAGTAAGAGATTGACACACGGGACAAAGATGCACCTTCTCTTTTGCTTCAAGTATCGTATTTGCAAAGCCCTGCGCTTCTTCATCGCTAAGTTCCAAAATGGAAAAAGCAAGTCGCATCGCGCTTTTTCTTCCAATTCCGGGAAGGCGAGCAAATTGTTCGGCGAGCTTTTGTAAAGCTTCTATCTGTTCAGCCATTAGAACATACCGGGCATACCCATCTGTCCTGTAATGGATGCCATTTCCTTTTCGTTTACGTCATTTACTCTCTTAATCGCCTCGTTAATTGCGGCAACAAGAATGTCAGAAAGTGTTTCAATATCGTCAGGGTCTACGATTTCGGGCTTAATATCAATAGAGAGGATTTCTCTCTTGCCGTTAATCTTTACACCAACAACACCGCCACCTGCAGAAATATCATATTCTCTTGCGTCAAGCTCCTCCTGTTTTGCAGCCATATCCTCCTGCATCTTCTGTGCTTGCTTAATCATCGCGTTAAGATTACTTGGGCCGCCACCCATTCCATTAGGTATTCTTGCTTTCATTTTTTATATTTCCTTTCAATTATTCACAAATTTAAAAATCGTTAAGAAAATCAGAAAAATCGTCCTCTAATTTCACTTTTCCACAGTCCTGCTCAAAAACTATATCGTTTTCGGAATATCTCTTTTCAAGATATTTTGAAAGAGCATTAGCGAGCGCATTCTTTATTATTGGCTTATCCATTGCAAAAAGTCCAAAGCTATCATAACAAAGAACGTGTATTTTTTCGTCCGCGCCAATATATGCGCGTGTTTTCTTCAAAATGGGATATGCAGAACGGTCAATGCTTTGAATTGATTGCACCGCTTCGCTCCACACCTTTATGGGCTTTGCACTTGGGGCGTCGGGATTTACCTCTACCCGCTTTACCTCGCGCGGTGTCTCAGGAGCAAATATGATTTCGGGCTTTTTCTCTGCCTTCACTTCAACCTTTTCTGTCTTTCCTTTTTGGGACATTTCATCCTTCTCTGCCGCCTTTTCTACAGCAGGCAAAAACTCGCCCGAGGCAAGTTTTGCTTCGAGTTTGGAAATTTTGAGCAAGAGTGCTTCATTTGTTGTGCTTAAACTATCGTCGCACATCTTCACAAAGCAAAGCTCTGCAATAATTCTTTTAACCGCTCCGCTTGCCTGCATTGAATAAAGCGCTTCCTCAAGCATTTTGCAATGGTATATAAGCATCTCGCGTGAGAATTTCTCGGCAAGCACAGTTAGATTTTTAAGCTCAAAATCGGTAAGATCAAGATACTTTGCACTATCTTTGACAGTTTTCACAACCAAAAGGTCGCGATAAAGCGAGATAAGATCCTGCCAGAAAACAGTTATATCCTTTGACGAGGTTACTACCTCATCAATTTCTTTAAATAAAAATTCAAAATTCTTTTCTGCAATAGCATTTGCAACCGCCATCATTCGCTCGCGTCCTGCAGAACCAATGGTTTCGTTCACAGCGGAAACGTCAATTTTTGCGCCACTTGACGCGCAAAGCTCAAGCAAGCTGATGCTGTCACGCATACCGCCCTGCGAATAACGTGCAATAAGGCGAGCTGCATCGTCATCAATCGCAATTCCCTCTTGCTCGGCAATAAATTTGATGCGAGAGGTGAGAATATCAGTTGCAATTCTGCGGAATTCAAAACGCTGACATCTTGAAACGATGGTAGCAGGCAATTTGTGAAGCTCAGTAGTTGCAAGTATGAAAATCGCGTGTGAGGGCGGCTCTTCAAGGGTTTTGAGGAGCGCGTTGAATGCGCTGTTTGAGAGCATATGCACCTCGTCGACGATATAAACTCTGTATTTTAGGAACGATGGCGAATAAACTACCTCATCACGAATGTCACGAATATTGTCAACACCGTTGTTGGATGCCGCGTCCATTTCAAGAACGTCGGTAGTCGAGCCGTTTTCAATCGCAAGACAAGATGGACACACTCCACAGGGGTTGCCGTCCTTAACGTCTTCGCAGTTGACTACCTTTGAAAGAATTTTTGCGCAGGTGGTCTTACCCGTTCCGCGTGAGCCGCAGAAAAGATACGCGTGGTTAAATTTGCCCTCTGTCGCCTCCTGACGCAAAATAGAGGTAATATGCTCCTGCCCGCAAACCTCTGAAAACGTCTTCGGACGCCACTTTCTGTATAACGCCTGATGCATAAATACCTCCTTAGTTAATTAAAATAAAACCAAAAGGCCCCGAAATAAGACCATACACCTTAAAATCGAACATCGCCCCTATGCGACGTACATACCCACTGCTCAAAGCAGGCACCCTCGCGGCACACCGGAGAGACTGCTTAGTGCTGCTTGGTTCCCCACCTGACACGCTTCACAGTTTCCGTTTGCGCAAGACCCACTTCTCAACACAGCAGAATACGACACAGACCATAAAAGCTCAGCCCTCAAAAAAGGAATGAACCCCTGCTGTAGCGGATTTCAGGTACAGGGCTCCGCTAATTCCCCGGCTGGTATGGCCTTATTTCGTGGCCTTTTTTGTTT
>JAGBYG010000205.1 GCA_017628875.1 Clostridia bacterium | reverse complement strand
TCACACTTTTTCAAAAGTGGGAGCCCAAGCGGCTTGAGCGATCTTAACTTAACTAACTCCCCCTATAAATCAAAATTCTTCGGTCATCGTTCAAATCCCATTGTATTCTCCATCACAAACAAAAAATCCACCCTATTGGGTGGATTTTTATTTGTGGCGGAGAGAGAGGGATTCGAACCCTCGGAACGGTATTAGCGTTCACACGATTTCCAATCGTGCGCCTTAGACCAGCTCAGCCATCTCTCCATGCTCGACCTTTATATTATATCACAAAAAATAAAAAAATCAATACCTTTTTTGAAATTTTTTCTTATTTTTACATACTTTTTTAAAAAATATTTAAAAATTTTAAAAATATTTTTAAAAAAGGTATTGACATTTGAGTTCTACTATGCTATAATATCAACGTTCCGTAAAAATGAAATGCTGGTGTGGCTCAATGGCAGAGCAGCTGATTTGTAATCAGCAGGTTGTTGGTTCGACTCCGATCACCAGCTCCATTTTTTTGGGGGATTTCCCGAGCGGCCAAAGGGGGCAGACTGTAAATCTGTTGTCACTGACTTCGGTGGTCCGAATCCACCATCCCCCACCAGAAAAAAGCACTTTTTATAAAGTGCTTTTTTCACGGACATTTAATTTTGCATGCGTGAGTTTTTTCATAAATCCTTTTTTCATAGTTTCCAACAAAAGACCGACCCTTTGGGTTGGTCTTTTGTTTTCTCTTTCAAAATACAATTTTCACTATTTTTTAAAAATATTAGTCATTTTTTTGTTAATTATGCATATATTTCTATTGATTTTTGTTTTGAAATATGATATAATGTAGAACAATATATTTTGGAGGTACTTATGAAAGAGTTTTTCATTAACATAATACAAACCCACGGTGAGCATTTCATTCGACTTTTATTTGCCTGCTTTTGTGGTGCAATCATTGGACTTGAGCGAAGTGTGAGAAGAAAAGATGCAGGAATTAAAACTCACATTATTCTTGCAATGGGTGCCGCCCTCTTTATGATGGTTTCTCAATTTGGCTTTGGTGACCTTAATTTAACACCCGAATATCGCGCAGATGCTTCTCGTATAGCATCAAACATAGTAACGGGTGTTTCATTCCTTTGTGCAGGCGTAATTTTCGTGCGCGGAGCATCAGTTAAGGGTCTTACCACCGCAACGGGTATTTGGACTACCGCCGGAATCGGTATGGCGGCAGGTGCAGGGCTTTACGTACTTACTATTTTCTCTACAGTTCTCATCATTCTTATTCAGCTTCTCTTGGCAGGCCCGTCTGCAAAAATCGAAACCCACTATTCCATAGACGTTGACCTTGAAATCCCTAAGGAAAAAAGTGTTAACGATGTGATAAACTCTCTCTCAAAAATAATCAATTCGGATCCATACACCATCAAGCTTATTAAATCCGATGAAACACATCACTATAAGATAAGCTTTAATATTCGACACACTATTAAAGAAACGAATGTTTTGCAGCAGCTTAGTGACGATCCATTCGTAACCGATGTTTCCTGGACTGCGCTTTAACCTAAAAATCCCAAGTGATCTTGGGATTTTTCTTTTTCTATTGCATTTTGTCTTTTTTTATGATATAATTCGATTAATAACAGCATATGGAGGTTATTATGACAAAAAATGTGTCTAATAAAAATGGGCTTATTGAGCTTTTCAGATTTTTGTGCTCAATATGGGTTGCCTATTATCACGGTTTTTTCTTCGTTCTTTCGGATAAATTCGATGGTGTGAATATTTCCGTTGACTTCTTCTTTATGGTTTCGGGTCTATTCTTTCTGCGTTCAATCGAAAAATATAGAGAGCAACCGTTTTTTAAGGGAGTTCAACATATATTCTGGGGCAGAACAAAAGGATTTATCGTACCCCTTATAATCGCTGCATCTTCAGTTCTTTTTTGTAATATTGCATTTGCGTGGGACTTTGGTGGCTTCAACTGGCCCTTGAGCTTTTTGTGGTTCTTTGCTGCTCAATTCGTGTACTTAACAATATTCTATGTGCTTTTGAAATTGATTAAACGTCGCTCGATGTTCAATCTTGCCTGCATCATAATCATCTGCTTGTGTATGTCGCTTGTTGTATTTATGCCCGAGGGATTTGCAAAACAGTTTGACAGAGTTTTCAGAGGCCCTGCAATGTTAGCATTTGGTATGTTAGTATCTCAAATTCCTCAAATCAAAACCAAATTAAAGGATGAAACCAAAGCAAGAAAACTCAGCTTGGCAGTAAATGCTATTGGCTTTACTATCACCGCTGTCACATTTATTTACCTTGCATATCTTCCGGGATACGCACTTTGGAAAGCGCATCTTTTCACTTGTCTTGTTTGTCCTTTGCTTTTGTATTTTGCATTGGCGCTTCCTGTTCGCGGCAAATTCTTTAATTTTCTTGGTGAAATCAGTATCTTTATCTACCTCGCTCAATGTCCGATTTTAATTCATCATTATGCAGTAAGCGACAATACAAAGGATCAATTTCCTCTGTTTTGCATCTGTATAGTTGCTATGTTCGTAATAAATCGAATAGTAAATAAAATATTAAACAAAAAGAGATTAACGACATAGACAAAATATCAATTATTAATTTGAACAAAAAATAAAAAGCTCCCAGACAAGAGTAAAATCAAGTTTAGGGGCTTTTTGATTTTTTAATTTAATGATGTTGGATTTCTTGTTGGGGCAGGATATGGATTAAATCTTTCACCTATAGTCACAAATATTATTTGTTGTGCAAAAGCTCTAACAAGAATTTCTCTTCCTCTGAGGTCATACTATCTTGTGCGGAAATGTCCACACCTTGAAAGGAGTTAAGAGAAGTTGGCAGAATGCCGAGTTTTAGCAAAAGAACGCTGTTAATGTTGTAATAAATGGGGATTATTTTATTAGTAAATGTGGATGGTGAATCTTCGTAATTGTACAGTACGTGATCTAATTCACTTTTACAATACGGGGATGCTACAGAATTGGGTGATATAACTGCAATAAATGTATTCGCCTCTTGTAGAGCTATTTTGTGTTCATCGTCTTTAGCGCAATCTAATACTTTATAGCGAATTACTTCATAATTATGCTCGGTAAGTAATTTTTCCAAATAATCTCCGAATTGCTTGTCGGGGGCACCGTGGGAACAAGACAGAAAAATACGATTTTTCTTGATAATATCAGCAATTGATTGAAGCAATTGAACAACGGTGTCCTTAAAAGATAAAGTGATATCAATGGTAAACAATCTTTTAGAGTCAAAGCTTTTGATATATTCCAATTCTTTTTGTACCCATTTGGAATTTTCTGAATGTTGACTTTTGCAATAGATAAAAATATTTCTTGCTTCTATCTCTTTTTCAATAAAATTTTCAAGATTATCATTGTCATCATCTAAGCATTTTAAATGAAAAAGCAAGGGCTCATAATCTAATGCCTCAAGAATGTTTCGTATTTGTCGAACTTTTTCAATATCTTTGCTGGAATGAGATAAAAACACAGTTACTCTATTCATATAAATTCTCCTAAAAATAAAGCCGCAAGGTAACCCTTGCGGCTAACGCGGTTTTGACCGCAAACTGGCGGAGGATGGGGGATTCGAACCCTCGTGCCCGTAAAGGCAAACGGTTTTCAAGTTGACGGAATGGTGTCCCATCCCGTCACGGTTTGTCCCCGAAAATCCCTAAAAATCCCTGATTTTTGCCCTTTTTCTTGCACTTTCTTGCAAATTCTGTGCAAAATGCAAGAAAAATGCAAGAAGAAAATAAAACCGTTCGTGTCGTCATCAGCTTAATTTTAACGAAAGATATGAGGGTTTTAAAATGACAAAAGAAGAAAAAAGAAAAGCACTTGAAAGAATGTTAAAGGGCGCGCCCGACGTGATGAGCGCGCGTCAGGTGAGCCGTTGGTCGCCCCTCGGCAAAAATCACGTGTATGAGCTTATCCACAAAGGTGAGCTCTGCGCCTTCAACTACCGAAGCTCTTACATTATCGCAAAAGTTGACCTCATCGACTACCTCCTCGCCCACGCTGATGATCCACCCGTTCATCCAACGGGGACAGGGAGGAAGAAGAAATAAACTAAAACGATTTGTAATTATCATTGCATAACTTTTGGTTAATAATCAATAATAATTACAAAAAACTCTTGACATTATAACGGCATACCGTTATAATAATATTAAGAAAGGAGGCGAACGTTGTGCTTGAAAGATTATTGAATGAAAGGCAGATGTCCGTTTATCAATGCGCTAAGCTCAGTGGCATTCCATATACGACCTTGCTTGAAATAGTGAGAGGAAAGACCGCTATTGGCAAATGCTCGGCTGAAACCGTTTATAGATTAGCTTCGGTGTTGAACGTGGCTATGGAAGATCTTCTGCGCGATACCGTTGAGGTGCGAGTTGACTTTGAAATATTCAAAAGCAACGTTTGCCATCTCGTGAAGGATATGAGTGATATTGACTATATTATCGAAACACTCAAAGCCGATGACGTCAATAGGTATTGGAACAAGAAGTGGTACCCCGAGGCGTTCTATACTCTCGCTATGCTTGATTATCTTAGTCGTATAAACGATATCCCGTTGTGTGAGAAGTATAATCAAATTCGTATGCATTCCCTGAGCAGACCCGTCTATCCAAAGGACGTTTTGCTCGCGGATAAGCTGGATAGTAAGAGACACGCGAAAGAAAACAGCCATAGGGATGCTATTCCCGAGTTTGTGAGATTTAACATTATAGAAAGTGAGATAAGAGATGTCTATTGATAACAAGCCATTTACAAAAACGGATATAGAAAACTACTTAAAGGAACTCGGCAAAGAACTCAAAAAGCGAGGACACGGAACGCATATGGAGATAATTCTCGTTGGTGGTGCGTCAATACTTGTAAACTATGATTTTCGTGCTTCATCATACGATATAGATGCTTACTATGCAAAGGCATCAATCATGAAGGAATGTATAAACGCAGTAGGTGACAAGTTTGGTTTACCAAATGGTTGGGTGAATGATGATTTTATGAAAACATCTTCCTTCACTACTAAAATTATTGAGTACTCAGAGTATTATAAGAAGTATTCCGG
>JAGBYG010000024.1 GCA_017628875.1 Clostridia bacterium | reverse complement strand
GTGTGTGCTAAGTCCACAGACTCCGCACAACTCGCGTGACTCACTTCTGCGCGCTCGTCGCAAACGTTTTTATTGCACGAGTGCAACAAAAACCGCGCTTTGCTCTGCTGCACATAGACATTTTGATAGCAAAATAGCTATGTTTTAAAGTAGCAAATCACAGATTTTTAAGGCGTCTGTTAAAATGCCTTAAAAATCGTTATGTGTTGTTTGGTTGCACCAAACAACACGATTTGCGCGAAATTTTGCCGCGAAGCTGATTAAAAGTTTTGCGGAGCTTTTTTAAAAGCGACCTTTTTGTTTTTGTAACTTCTCCCCGACAAATCAAAATTTGAACTACAAAATAAAAAAACAAACCGCGAGTTTTAAACTCGCGGTTTTGTATTTGTGTTAAATTATTTAACTGTTACACCTGTGATGTGTGTATTGATACCGTTATACCAGTAAGCGAAGCCAACAACGTCAACAACGTCGCCTGCCTTGAGTGTGCCAACGAGTGTATAGAGATCTGTATCAGGTCCTGTGAGGTATCTTTCAACGCAGAAATCATAGTTTGAACCGTTGTAGCTGAACGTTACGTAGATGTCATCACCGGGTTCGCCGTTCTTATATTCGATGCTTACAACAGTAAGACCTTCGAACTTAACGAGCATATTCTGATAATTAACAAGTTCATCCTTACCAAGAAGGTCTGTTACGTATGCAGGCTCTGCAGCGTAAGAGCCATCGATAATTTCGATTCTTGCGTAATCGGGATCGAGCTCGTCAGTAACGATTTCAACCTCGCCTGCCCATTCTGTCTTATATCCGTAAACGCGGATCTTTGTACCGGGAACGAGCTGATTAGCCATTTCCTCTGTGCAGGGGAAATCGTAAAGGAAGTAACCGCCTATGCCGTCCTGAGCATAAACTGTGAGCTTGTTATCCCACCAAGACTGATGTCCCTGAACGTATGCTTCGATAACTACCTTAGAGCCAAGCTCTGCAGCCATATATTCTTCCCAAGTCATAACGCCTTCGCTCTTTGTTGTTGTGTCTTCAACGTCGGGCTTGTTGGGTTTAACTGTTGAACTGGTTGTGGGCTCTGTTGTTGAACTTTGATCGGGATTATTGCAAGCGAACATTGCAATAGCCATAACCAAAACGAGTGTCAAACAAATAATCTTTTTCATTTTTATTTTCTCCTTTTTAGAAAATAGAATTTTTCACATATTATTATACACACTTTTTTGAAAATGTCAATATTTTATTGCTTTTTTCTTTTGATTAACATATATCCGAAGTAAGCGATTATTCCGCACCATACTGTTATTAAGCTGAAAATTAACAATTTGGATTCCTTAGGCATTTCCCCAAGCTCCTGTTTTTGAGGTGCATCTGCAATCTCTATCTGGTCTAATTTGTGAAGGGAAACCACTCTTGAAAACAGAGTTTGCATAAAGCTTTCGTTTATTTCTCGGTTTTTGGTTGCGGAGCTTACTGTCAATTCAATTAAATTTCCTGCGGCATCTCGCAAGGAAGCAGAGCCGTTGAAAACGGGAGTTGTAAAGCTGTTTTCCGTGTTTTTGATAAGGAGCTTTGCCGAGTCTATTTTGACCTTATAATAGAGATTATTATCCTCTCCTGCGCGGTTAAGATAATCCTGATATTCTGCGCTGTTCTGTGCTTTTGAGGTTACGGGAACGTACCCTTCGGTTTGAGAGTATGCAATTTGCACCTCGTTTGTAAGCAAGAATTGTGCGAACAGCCAAGAAGCAAGAACCTCGCCGCTATCCTCTTTATTGAAGATACAAAGAGAAGGACCTTGGGAAATCATTTGCGGATTTTCGATATCAAATTGCGGTATTTCCATAACAACCGTTTCAAAATCAACTCGTTTATCGTCGGGAATGTCAACTAAAGGTGCATCTGCGCCCATCCACGTTGCGCCCGCGGTTGAGTCTATTGCGAAAATGCACTGACCCGCGTTCAAAAAGTTACCCGGATAGCTTGAAATTTTGAAGGTTGAGAACGCGCCGCTTTTGGCGTGTCCGGCAATCTCATACAGAAGCTCTTTTGTGCTTTCGTTGAAAATCTCAACCGTGCCGTCATCCTTTGAATAAGGTGCTTCAAGTTGCTTTAACATTGAAATCATCATATTATCCGTTGATTTATAAATGAACGGAATAAGAGTTTTCTGACCGTTGGCGATATAATTGCCGTTTTGGTCCTTTCCGAGCGAGAGGGCATATTCACTGACTTCCCAAACGAAATCCCAAGTGAGAACATCGGGGAGTGTAAAGCCGAGTGCTTCTACCATATCCTTGTTTACATAGCACGCTTCGGTTGAACGCATAAAGGGAAGTGCGTATTGAACACCGCCGATTTTGCCCTCGTCAAGAAATTTGGGTATCATTTCATCAAGTGTTGGGGAGTCGAATTTGAGATCCGAGCCGCCAAGACCGTATTTTTTGTTATTAATAAGTTCCTTAAGTGGAACAACAATATTTTCACCCTGCATATAGGTTGCTATATGGTCGGGGTAGGTTATACACACATTTGGTGTTGTGCCTGTGGAAATGTTTGTGATTACGTTGTTATAAATTTCTCCGTAGTCGGTGAAATTGCGGAGAGTTACTTTAATATTTGGATAGAGTTTTTCAAACTCTGCAACCGCATTTGCGTAAACCTCGCGTTGATTTGCGTTGTTTTCGTTCTTTGCCCAGAAGGTTATCTCATATTGCTTATTTTCGTCAAATTCATTTGGAATTTGGAGCGAGTCCATAGCAACCTTTTTGTGACAGGCAAAAAGGGAGAGGGAGCAGAGAAGTGTGGACAAAAGAAGAAGTAAAGAAATTAATTTTTTCATCCCTTTGTACCTCCTCTCGAAACGCCTTCCATAATTCTATTCTTGAAAACGAGGAACAAAATTATGAGCGGGAGTGAAATTACGGTTACTGCCGCCATCATCGCGGGGACGTTTTCACGTCCGAAGCCGCTTTCGCGGATTTCTTGAATGCCGTTTGAAACGAGGAAATATGCTTTATCGTCGGTGATAAGACGCGGCCAAACGTAAGAGTTCCAGCATTCGATAACCTTAAGAATGAGAATTGTAACGATGGTCGGGCTTGAAATGGGTACCATTACCTTGATAAGATAGTTGAAGTCCGTTGAGCCGTCGACCTGCGCGGCGAGATAAAGCTCGTCGGGTATCTGCGCGAAGTTTTCTTTTAACAGATAAAGGTAAAAAATCGACGTTACCGATGGGAGAATCAGACCCAAAAAGGTATTTCTGAGATTCATATCAGTGATTGTAACGAAATTAGTTATAATAACCAACTCGTTGGGAATCATCATAAGTGCAAGCATAAGCGTGAACGCGAGGTTCTTGCCCTTAAATTCAAGGCGCGCAAAGGCAAATGCGGCAAGTATGATAACTGCAAGCATAATTAGTGTTGTTGCTACGGTGAAAACAAGTGTGTTGAGCAAATATTTTGCTAAAGGTACTTCTGTGAATGTTTTTACGTAGTTTTGGAACGTTACTACAGATGGAAAAAACTTAGGTATGTTTTCGGAGTTGTATTCCGAAAAGCTTTTGAGTGAGTTTTGGAGCATCCAATAGAAAGGGAACAAAACTGCTATTGCCCAAATTGTGAGTCCTGTGTATATTCCCGTTTTCTTTAATATTTGTATTGTTTTGCTCTGTTTTTTAATTTTTTTGATTTCGTTCATTCTCTGCACCTCACTTTCCATAGGTTACGTGCTTCTTGCTGACGATGAGGTTTATGCAAGTGATCGTCAACACGATGCAGAAAAGGATTATTGCCGCCGCGGATGCGAATGACGGATAGCCGCCACCGTCGCCATAGAGCATATCGTAAACGTAGCCGACGATGGTGTTCATTCCCGCGGTATTGAGGTCCGTTCCGAAAAGCGCAACGGCATCACTGTATGCTTTGAAAGCTCCGATAAATCCCGTTATAGTAAGATATGCTATAGTGGGGGAGATCATGGGAAGTGTTATCTTCCAAAAAACTCGGTTTTCGGGTGTGCCGTCAATTGCAGCCGCCTGATAATATGTTTTGTCAACGGATGCAAGCGCGCTTGTGAAAATGAGGATTTTAAAAGGCATAACTACCCAAATTGTATAAATACAAAGCACAAGCATCTTTGCCCAGTAAGCACCGTCTATAAAGTCAATTGCCGAGCCGCCAAGCGTTGTGATTATAAAATTTACAAGCCCATCGGAGTAGGGGGTTTTTTTGAAAAGAATCATAAAAACAAGTCCAACTGCGAGTGTATTGGTTACGTAGGGCAGGAAGAATATTGTTTGATATGCTTTTTTTATGAAATTAATTTTTGAAAGTCCAAGTGAAATTATTAGCGCGATTATTGTTGACGCAGGCACGGTTATTGCAACGAGAATAAACGTGTTTTTGAGCGCTTGAATAAAATATGGATCGCGAAGGACGTATTTATAGTTATACAATCCGACGCCAAAGGAATTGCCCGACGCGAAATTATATCCTTCTTCAAATGAGTATATAAGAACGTCGACAAGTGGATATATCATAAATACCGCGATAAAAACAAACGCTGGGAGCAGATATAACCAACCCTTTAGATTTTTATTTATCTTCAAATTTATCACCGCCTTTAGTGAACATATTTATTCATATTAATAATACTATAAAAGGAATAAAATGTCAATAAAACTATTGAAAAATATGAAAAAATATGATATGATGAGTATGTATTTTAAAGTGAGGTGATAACGTGAGAGAAAAGAGATTATTTACAAAGGAACGCTTTGGTGAGGAGCGTGCGCTTTACGGTGTTGACGGAGTGGAACTTGTTGAATGCTCTTTTGACGGTATTGAAGACGGCGAGAGTGCGTTGAAAGAGGGAAAGAATATCGAGTGTGATCAGGTTTTTTTCAATCTTCGTTATCCTTTATGGCACGATGACGGTGTGCTTCTTGAAAATTGCGAGATGACCGAGCTTTGCCGTGCGGCATTGTGGTATTCGGAAAATATTGACATTAAATTTTCAAAGCTCCACGGAATTAAGGCACTTCGCGAGTGCAAAAATATAAAAATAACAGATTCCGACGTTAAAAGCGTTGAATTTGGTTGGTTTTCGCATAACATTGACGTTGTAAACACAAGTTTTCAGGGTGAGTATTTTATGCTTCAGGCAACAAATCTTAATATGAAGCATTCCTCACTTAAGGGGAAATATTCTTTCCAATACATAGAAAATTCCACGTTTGAAGATTGCAATTTTGATACGAAGGACGCATTTTGGCACGCGAAAAATGTTGTGGTGCGTAACTCGGTGGTTAAAGGTGAATACCTTGCGTGGTATTGCGAAAACGTAACCTTTGAAAATTGTACTATCATCGGCACACAGCCACTTTGCTATTGCAAGGGGTTGAAGCTCATTAATTGTACGATGATTGATTGTGACCTCAGTTTTGAGAAAAGTGAAGTTGAGGCGGACGTTATTGGCGAAATTACATCAGTTAAAAACGTTTATTCGGGCTACGTCAGAGCCGACTCCATCGGCGAAATTATCGTTGATGATGAGAGGGCGAAGGGTCTGGTTGAAGTGAAAGAAACAGTATAGTAAAAAATGGGCGCGAGCAATCGTGCCCGTTTTGTTTGGATTTCAAATTTTGATTTATAGGGGAGAAGTTACAAAGAAAAGAATTGTCGCTTTTGAAAAAGCTCCGCAAAACTTTTGTAGCGGCTTTGCCCAACAGAAATATTATTTGTGCTAAGTCCACAGACTCCGCGCAACTCGCGTGACTCACTTCTTCGCGCTCGTCACAAATGTTTTTACCGCACGAGTGCGATAAAAACCGCGCCTTGCTACTCTGCACATAGACTCTTTATGTGTGCTTATGGCTATGCACTCACAAAGTAAATTTTAGAAAAACAAATCTTTGATTTGTTTTTCGTAGTTCAAATAATAAAATACTCGTTGAAAACTCGTTTTCATAAGAGTGTTTTGCTGGTTGAACCAATAATTTGCTCGCAAATTATTGAAAATTTACGTCGAGTTAGCACTAACCCAAGCGATTGTTTTGACCCACTTTTTCAAAAGTGGGAGCCCAAGCGGCTTGAGCGGTTTTATTTTAACTAACTATTCGGTAAATCCTAATTTATTTGTGTGTTTAACAAATAGGACAAAAAATATCCTCAAATCACTTGACAAGAGGGGAAATATCGGTTATAATACTTTCCGTTGTTTTATTTGACAGTAATTTTTGAAAAAGGAGTAGCACAGTGATTATTGATCTTAAACCGATGCTTCGCGGTGAGATAAACAGTATTGATATTGATTTCGTTCTCACGCCTGAAATAATTGAAGACGTTACGTTTACCGACGGTGCGCGCGTTTACGGTAAAATTACTAATCAAGCGGGTTATATGCGTTTGACACTCAAGGCAGAGCTTCCTTATGTGGGTGAATGCGCTCGTTGTCTTGGTGAGGTGCGCGGTATTTTCTCGCTCGATTTTGAAAGAACGGTTGTTACCGACGGTATGGTTAGCGAGGAAAGACTTGAGGAGGGTGTTGAC
Organism: Clostridia bacterium; assembly: GCA_017628875.1. Lineage (GTDB taxonomy): Bacteria > Bacillota > Clostridia > Oscillospirales > CAG-272 > RGIG4608. The sequence goes on along the minus strand of JAGBYG010000024.1, from coordinate 1,973 downwards.
GAGTACATCGTTCTTGATGATGACAAGCTCGAGCTTGACCAAGCTGTTCGTGAGGAGCTTCTTTTTGAATTCCCTCGAAAATTACTCTGCTCTGAGGATTGCGAAGGTCTTTGTCCCAAGTGCGGAAAGCCCAAAAGAGAGGGCGATTGCGGTTGCGTGACAAAAGAAATTGATCCAAGATTAGAAGTTTTAAAAAAATTACTTGACAAATGAAAAATTATGTAGTATAATATCGTAGATAAATTGTGTATCACACTAACAAGGAGGTGTAGGACAATGGCAGTACCAAAGAGAAAAGTGTCTAAGGCTCGTAGAGACAAAAGACGTTCAAACAACTGGAAGCTTAATCTTCCCGGCATCGTAAAGTGCCCTAAGTGCGGAGAATTCGTGCTTTCTCACAGAGTTTGCAAGAAGTGCCGTTCTTACAATGGCAAGGAAGTTATCAAAGAGGAAGCGTAATTTAGCTTTCAAAACCGCTTAAATATTAAAGCGGAATTTCCTATAAATAAGGGACTTATTCTGTTTTAAGACAAGAAGTCCCTTTTTTATTTTACTTTTAAAAAAACGGAGAATTAATTATGAAAAAATCAACTATTATTACTGTTGTCGCTTTTGCGCTTGGCTTGGCTGTGCTTACTTTGGGATTTATTCTTTTGACTGATAATAACATTTCAAACAAGTTTTTTGCGCCCAAGGACACAACCACAACTACAACCACTACCGGCAAGCCTAACAGTGGGGAACCATTGCCCGAATACGATCCTATGAAGTTTTTTGACTTGGATATGACTCAGTATGTTACTCTTGGTCAGTACAAGGATCTCGTTATTGAAGCTGACAAGATTGAATATTCCGATGAGGAAATTGATTTTGAAATATACAAGGTGATGTGCGTTGCCGGTGATCTTACCAAGGTATATGAAGGAAAAGTTACAGAAAAGGTTGTTTTCAATTTTGATTACACTGGCTATCTTACCAAGGAAGACGGAACTCTTGGCGAAAAGTTTAATGGCGGAGCTGCAACAAATCAGCTCGCATATATTAACGGAAATAATTTCGTTACTCTTTCAAGTAATGGTGAGGGCGGATTCATTGATGGCTTTGCACAGGGTATGATAAATGCTTCTGTTGGTGAAACTTTTAAGATAGATATTACTTTCCCAAGCGATTATCACGCGCCCGAGATGGCAGGCAAGAAAACTGTTTTTGAAGTTAAGGTTAACTTTATTGCACAGGCAGAGCCAAGTGACGGTTGGGTAAAGCAATACAGTAAGGACAAGTTTAAGACTGTTGAAGAATATAAGAAATCAGTTAAGGATGAACTTGAAAAGGAAATAAAAAGCGCAAATGTTAATCTACTTTGGAAGCAAATTATAGAGAACGCTACGGTAACATCCGTTCCTCAGGAACAACTTGATATTCTTTATAATCAGTTTGTAGCTGAAGTTGAATCCTATGTTTTGTATTCGGAATACTATTTTGGTACTAAGCTTGACTTTAACGGAGTGCTTACGAAACTTGGCTTTAAGAATACGGACGAGCTTCGTGATTATGCGAAGGAAGTAATTGAAGGGGATCTTATTTACTATGCAGTTATTCAGGCAGAAAACCTTACCGCCTCAGACGAGGAGTATCGCACTTTGCTTGATACTATTATTGAGCAGACAGGTAAGACTGAAGAGGACGTTTTGAAAACTTACAGCGAGGATTATATTCGTAAGCAGATAGTTCTTAATAAGCTTGATGACCACGTTTACGACCTTAACACTTTCGTTTTGAAAACTGAAGAATAAAAATATAACCGCGAGTTAAAATAAACTCGCGGTTTGCTTTTTTGTTTTAAAATTCAAATTTTGATTTATCGGGGAGTTAGTTTGAAACAAGAAAGGGGAACTCCCTCCGTCTTTGCCTAAGGGCAAAGCCACCTCCCTCTGCGGAAGGAGGCTCTGTAAGATATTCCATCGCGTGTAACC